>NZ_JBFAOF010000018.1:0-26767 GCF_040675125.1 Spirillospora sp. NPDC049652
GCCTGTCCTCGCTCGTCGCGCGCGGACGGGCGGCCGTCGCGGGCGCGCAGGCCCCCATGTGGCGGGACATGACGCGCTTCATCACGGTGTCGTTTCCCGCCGCCGCGTACCGGCTGCGCTGGTGGTGGGGCGGGAACGCCCTCCTGGGCAACCTGCTCTCCCTGGCCCTCGCCATCTGGATCGTGCACAATCCCGCGGTTCAGGCGACGCTCCTGGCTCCCCATGAGATCCGCGATCTCGTCGACCATGACTTCGCCAACTACTACACCGAGCACTCTGCGGCGTCGTTCGCATTCCAGGTCTGGATCAACAATGCGTGGGTATCGGCGACGGCGCTGATTTTCGGCATCCTGCTAGGCATTCCGACGGTTCTCGTCCTGCTGACCAACCAGCTCAACCTCGGCGTCAACGCGGGCCTGATGTTCGCCTACGGCAAGGGGGACGTGTTCTTCGGGCTGATCCTGCCGCACGGCCTGCTCGAACTGACGGCCGTCTACCTCGCCTGCGGCGCGGGCCTGAAGCTGGGCTGGACCATCATCGACCCGGGCCCGCGCACGCGCGCACGAGCCCTGGCCGAGGAAGGCCGCGCACTGGCCAGCATCGCGCTCGGCCTTATCGGCGTCCTGCTGGTCTCCGGGCTGATCGAGGGCTTCGTCACCGGTTACGTGCACTCGACGTGGCTTCGCGTCGGCATCGGGGTCATCGCCGAAACCACCTTCCTCGCCTACGTCGTCATCCTGGGTCGCCGTGCGGTCCGCTCGGGCGAGACCGGGGACTCCCTGGATCAGCCCGCGGCGGCTCCCGCAGTCGGCTGAGGACGCAATAGGACGCCCCCCGGCCCCCAAGGCTCATCCGCGGCAGTGGTGGCCAAGGACCCCGTAGCCGTCCTCGGCACAGCCTCCGCTAGAGGCGGCCGGCGGCTTTCAGCGCGAGATAAGCGTCCGCCAGGGCGGGAGCGATGCGGTCCGGCGGAGCGTCCACGACCTCCACACCGAACGAGCGGAGCTCGGCGGTGAGGCGCCGGCGGTCCGCGCGTGCGCGTTCGGCGGCGGCCGCGTCGTAGACGGCGGCGATGTCTCCTCGCGCGGCGGCCATCTCGTCCACCGCCGGGTCGGAGACGGCCGCGACCATGACGAGGTGGCGCGCCGTCAGGCCGGGCAGCAGCGGCAGCAGGCCCTCCTCGAAGGCGGCCGGGTTCAGCTCGGTGAGCAGGACGATCAGACTGCGTCGGCGGACCCGGGACATGACCGCGGAGACCATCCCCGCGGCGTCCGACTCGATCAGGGCGGGCTCCAGCGGAGCCATGGCCTCGACCATCGCCGACAGCAGTCCCGTGCGGGAGGCGTTCTCGCAACGCGCGCGGACCGTCCGGTCGTAGGCGAGGAGGTCCACCCGGTCGCCCGCGCGCGAGGCGAGAGCCGCCAGCAGCAGCGCCGCGTCCATCGAGCAGTCCAGCCGGGGAATGTCCCCGAGGCGTCCGGCCGAGGTGCGGCCCGTGTCGAGGACCAGGTACAGGCGCCGGTCGCGTTCGGGACGCCACGTCCGGACGACCACGTCGCCGCGCCGGGCGGTGGCGCGCCAGTCGATGGAGCGGACGTCGTCGCCGACCACGTATTCGCGCAGGGAGTCGAACTCGGTGCCTTGGCCCCGGATCATCGTCGCCTGCAAGCCGGTCAGTTCGCGCAGGCGGGCGAGCCGCGAGGGCAGATGCCGCCGGGAAGGGAAGGCGGGCAGAACGCGAAGCGTGTGGGGTGCGGAACGCGATAGCTGGCGTGCCGCAAGGCCGAGTGGCCCCACTGAGCGGACCACGACCGTCACGGCCTTGCGGTCGCCGCGTCGCGTGGGCGTGAAGGTCTGGTCGATCCGGCGGCGTTCCCCAGCGGGCACGTTGATTTTCGTCCTGCGCGGGGAAACCCCGGCGGACGGCGGCCACACGTCCCGCAGAATGGCTTTGACGCGCCGTTTACCGGTGTTCTCCACGATCAGCGCGGCGTTCGCCGTCTCTCCCAGGCGCACGCGCGTGTCGCCTTCCCGGTGGAAACGTAGCCCCCGCACGTTTCCCGCCAGGCACAGGTCGACGACGACGCCGACCAGGAGGATGCCCCACAGGCCCAGCAGGACGGCTCCGCTGGGCACGAGCAGGGGGACGAAGGCCGCGGCGAGCGCCAGCAGCCCGAGCCGTCCGGTCAGCGCCATCAGCGGGGAGCGGGGACGTGGGCGAGGATGCCCTCCAGCACGCCGTCGGCGGTCGCGCCCTCCAGCTCCGCCTCGGGCCGGAGCTGGACGCGATGCCGCAGGGTCGGACGTGCGAGTGCCTTGACGTCGTCCGGCGTGACGTAGTCGCGGCCCATCAGCCACGCCCACGCGCGCGAGGTCGCCAGCAGTGCGGTCGCGCCTCGCGGGGAAACACCGAGTTGCAGGGACGGGGCCTGACGGGTGGCTCGGCAGAGGTCCACGACATAGGCGGCGACCTTCGGATCCACATGGACGGTCCTCACCGCCGCCTGTCCAGCCGCCAGATCCTCCGCCCCAGCCACCGCGCGAACCGCGGACAGGTCGCGCGGGTCGAATCCGGCCGCGTGCCGCTGGAGCATCGCGATTTCCTCGTCGCGCGTGGGCACCGGCACGGTCAGCTTCAGCAGGAACCGGTCGAGCTGGGCTTCAGGCAGGGGATAGGTGCCCTCGTACTCGATCGGGTTCTGGGTCGCGCACACGACAAAGGGGTTCGGCAGAGCGCGCGCGGTGCCCTCCACCGAAACCTGCCGCTCCTCCATGGCCTCCAGAAGGGAGGCCTGGGTCTTGGGCGGCGTCCGGTTGATCTCGTCCGCGAGCAGCAGGTTGGTGAAGACAGGGCCTTCGCGGAACTCGAACTCGGCGGTGCGGTTGTCGTAGATGAGGGACCCGGTCACGTCGCCCGGCATCAGGTCGGGCGTGAACTGCACGCGCTTGAAGTCCAGGTCCAACGCGCGCGAGAGGGTCTTCACCAGCAGCGTCTTGGCGGTGCCGGGGACGCCCTCCAGCAGCACGTGGCCACGGCACAGCAATGCGATGACCAGGCCGGTGACCACCGGGTCCTGTCCGACGACGGTCTTGGCCACCTCCCCGCGCAGGGCGGTGAGGGCCGCCCGCGGGTCCGTGCCCCCCGAACCGCCGGAACCGCCCGCGCCAGAGCCTCCCGGACGCCCCGGGCCCTCCGGGTAGGAGTCCACCGGAACGGAGTCCGACAGGGCCGCGGCCGAGTGGTCGACGGCCGTGGCGTCCGCGCCCGGGGCTCCGGCGGGGCGCGCGGCGGGCTCTCCCGAGGACGGCGCCGAGGGCGCTCCTGAGGCGTTCCCAGCGGGCTCCCCGTCCCAGCCGAGCGGGGCCGATTGGCTCATGACTGGCGTACCTGCCTTTCCAGGTCGTCGAGAAGGTCGGCGAGCGCGAGCAGCGCGGCGTCGTCCGCGGGCTCCGCTCCGGCAGGTCCTGCCTGCCCGAACTCTCCGGGATACCCGGAAGGTCCGTAAGGGGAGGTGGCGCCGGGAGCAAGACCGTACAGCGCGGCCGCGACCGTCCGCTCGTCGTGGTCGGTGCGCGCCGCGACAGCCGTGACGACCTCGCGGACGGCCCCCGGGTCCTGGGCGGGGAGGGCCTGGGCGACGGTCCGCGGCAGCCCGAGCAGAGGAACGATCCGGTCTCGCGCGCCCGCGCGAAGGGCGTCTGCCGCGCGCCCGCGCGCACGGTGCGCACGGTAGAGGCGGGCTCGGCCGGTGACGGTCTCCGCCGAACGCACCACCACCGGGAGCGCCTCGGCCACCACCGGCCCGAGCCTGCGCCCCCGCCACAGGGCGATGGGGACCACCGCGAGCACCAGGCCGAGGAAGAACAGCTTGACCCCACGGGGGAGCAGGTCGGCGAGCGTGCGGTCTCCGGCCTGCTCGCCGGACCGGTCACGGTGCACGTCCGGGATGAGCCAGATGGCCTGGGACCGTGCTCCGACCAGGTTCATCGCGAGTGCGGCATTGCCCTCGTCGGTCAGGTACCCGTTGGTCAGCGGACGGGCCGCGCCGAGCACGGTCACCGTCCGGCTACCGGCCTGATACTGCACCAGACGCGGCTTGCCCGACTGCGGGTAGCA
This sequence comes from Spirillospora sp. NPDC049652, assembly GCF_040675125.1. Lineage (NCBI taxonomy): Bacteria > Bacillati > Actinomycetota > Actinomycetes > Streptosporangiales > Thermomonosporaceae > Spirillospora > Spirillospora sp. NPDC049652. Next base: position 4,118 of record NZ_JBFAOF010000018.1, read on the forward strand.
CCCGGTCGCGCCCGACGGCGCGGTGTAGGTCTGGGACTCGCCGAACGCGACGGTCCCGGCGAGCGTCGCACCCCGCAGCCCGCACTGCGGGTCCGCCTGGGAGACGAAGGTGGGGCCGTCCTGCTCGACGCCGGGGGCGAGCGCCGCCAGCGTCTCCCGGCCCGGCTCCACGAGCAGGAGATCGCCCGCCGAACCGCGCAGCCGGTCGAGGTCCGAGGGGGTCAGGCGCTCCGGACGGGTCACCACCAAGATCGTCCCCGCGCCCGCCTTCGCGGCGGCGTCCGCCGCTCCGCGCGAGACGTCGAAGCCGACCCCGCGGCTCTTGAGGATCTCCGCGAGCGCCCGGGCGCCGCCGGGCTTCGGTGAGCCGGGATCCAGGTCGTCCGGCTTCCGCGAGGGCTTGAGGGCCGCCAGGACCACCCCGACGACCACCACGCACAGCAGGACCAGGACGATGCCGCGCGCGGACCGCCACCGCCGTCCGGCCACCTGCCCCGCCGTCGGCTCCACCGTGGTCACCACCGCGAGCTCCAGCCGTCGGCGGGCAGCAGGTCCGCGTCGTCGAGCGCCTTCGGCTTCGTCGAGCGCAAGCGGTCGTCAACGGCCGTGACGCGGGCGTACTCCTCCGCGCTACCGGGCCGGTCGCCGTACCAGACGTCGTCGAAGATCCGGACGGCCGTCCGGAGGTCGCCGGCGAGTTCGGGGATCGCGGTCCCGGTCTCCGTCGCGAGTTCGTCGGCGGTCCGGCCCGGCCGCGGGGACAGGATCGCGCGCTCCTCAAGATCACGGGCCATCGCCCTGAGCCGCTCCCGGATGGCCCCGGGCCAGGCTCCGGCGGCGGCGAGGCGCTCGGCCTCGGCCCGGTGGTCGGCCGAGGTGGACGGCTCGTCGTCCAGGAGCGCCTCGTCCTTGGACCTGCGGTTGCGGCCGCCGCGCATCAGCCAGAACACGACGGCCGCGGCGAGGATCACGAGAAGGACGATCACGGCGATGGACACCCAGCCCTCGGTGCCCCCGCCCTTGGCGTCCGGCGTCTGGGCGTGGGAGAACAGGTCATGGAGCCAATCGGCGAAGCGAGAGAGCGTGCGTTCAAGCCAGGACGCCTTGTCGCGCTGGTAAACGGGCTTCTCCAGCTCCCGCCTGGCCAGTTCGCGCGCGGTGTCCCGGTCCACAGGGGGCGGATCCAGGAGCATGGCGATCAAGGCGCCCCCTGCCTGTACGACGCGCCGGGCGCAGAGCCGGTCCCGGGGGCTACCGGCGGGCCATAGGGCGTGGGCCGGGACGGCGCTGTGGGGCTCCAGAGGTCGAGAAAGTCGTCATCGCCCTCGGGGGCGGGACGCGTCGCCAAATCGAGGTCAAGGCCCTCACGGCGCATCCGACGGTCCATGTACAGCAGAGCGATCACCCCGGCGTCGAACGGCAGCACCACGGACCAGCTCACGATGCGTCCGACCGTGTCCAGGGCCAGCGCCGGAAGCACCTGGTCGCTGCTGGAGCCGGAACCGCCGAACAGCACCACTTGCGCGATCAGGAACGGGATCCGCAACGCGAAGAACCCCATGAAGACCGTTACCAGCATGGCGAGCAGCAGGGTTCCGAACGTCCGCCACCAGCGCCCTTTCGAGAGCCGTCGCGCGCGCGTGAGCGCCCTGCCGATTCCCTGCCGTTCCATGACCAGGGCAGGGATGCTCTGGACGAGCAGCACGTACGTCCACACCATCAGGACCAGCCCCGCCGGGAAGCCGAACAGGCCGGAAAGCACTCCCACGGCCGGGTGCGCGTCTCCCGCGACGGCCATGGCGAACGGCAGGATCGGTAGTGCCAGCGCCGCCAGGGACGCCACGGTCACCACAGCGGCCATGAGCAAAAGCCGTCCGAACCTGCCCCGCCCGTCCTGCCACGCCTGCCGCAGGGAGATTTCCAGGCCGAACATCGTGCGCGCGAGGACGGGGGCCAGCAGCCCGGCCAGGAGCAGGATCCCGAAGGCCGTGAGCGCCAGGTCGATCCCGCCCAGCGTCACCTGCGCCCCGACCGACCGGAGCAGGACCCGGGGCGTGACCTCGCCACGGGCCTCCCGGCCGATGAAGTAGTACGCGATGACCGATCCGGTCACCTGGACGACCGTCGAGATCGCCACGGACATCCCGAGGACGGTCCGGGTGCTGTGCCGGATTCCGGCGATGGCGCCGTCCAGCATTTCGGAGATCGAGATAGGCCGGAACGGCACTTCGGCCCCACGCGGCACCAGACGCCTCCCGCCGCCCGATTCCGCCATGCACGCTCCCTGACCCGTCCGTGTGTCGGGCCATCCTGCCATGATGCGGCCATACCGGCTCAAGAAGTGCCCGGACGCCCGCCCATACGGGCGGTACGCGTGCTATCGCCTCCAGCGGGGAGGGGTGTCGGCGGCGGCCTTCTCGGGCCCCGGCGGCGGTATCCGAGGACGCCGAGAGCGGTATACATACGAAAACGGTCAATCCTGAGAGCTCTTCAGGAGCCCCTGTTTAAAATCCGGCCTCTGCGCCGAGGCAAGGAGCGGGTATGGCGGACTTGAAAGCCCGTTGGTGACTTCCTGGGCCCTGCGGTGTCCGGGGAGTGAAGCACGACGTGGGAGGGGTCATGTATTCGGCAAAGACAGGTAACCTTGCACGCCAGGACATACCTCTACCTGGCGTGGCATGGCCGTGCTGCGGTCGCCGCGCTGTCCACCCGTCTCCGACTTTGTAGCGATGAGGGCCATGAGAGGACGTGTACTGGTCGTCGACGACGACCTCGCGCTGGCCGAGATGCTCGGCATCGTGCTGAGGGGCGAGGGCTTCGAGCCGTCGTTCGTCCACGACGGCGACAAGGCCCTGGAGGCGTTCCGGGAAACCCGGCCCGACCTGGTCCTGCTCGACCTGATGCTCCCAGGCGCGGACGGCATCGACGTCTGCCGGCAGATCCGCGCGGAGTCCGGCGTGCCCATCGTCATGCTCACCGCGAAGAGCGACACGGTGGACGTGGTCCTCGGCCTCGAGTCCGGGGCGGACGACTACATCGTCAAGCCGTTCAAGCCGAAGGAGCTCGTCGCTCGCGTGCGCGCGCGCCTGCGCCGCACCGACGAGCCCGCTCCCGAGACCCTGCAGATCGGGGACATCGGCATCGACGTGGCCGGGCACTCGGTCAAGCGGGGCGACAAGCACATCCCGCTGACGCCGCTGGAGTTCGACCTGCTGGTCGCGCTCGCCCGCAAGCCGCGCCAGGTGTTCACCCGCGAGGTCCTGCTCGAGCAGGTCTGGGGCTACCGGCACGCCGCCGACACCCGGCTGGTGAACGTGCACGTCCAGCGGCTCCGCGCCAAGATCGAGAAGGACCCGGAGCGCCCGGAGATCGTGGTGACCGTGCGCGGCGTCGGCTACAAGGCCGGCCCGGCCTGACGGCTCCGCCCCCGATGACCCCTCCGGCCCCCGCAGCCCCGGCCGCACCGGCCGTCGCGCCCGCCGCCGTTCCCGGAACGGCCGGGCGGGTCCGGCGTGCCGTCTGGTGGCCGGTCCGGCGGTCGCTCGGCCGGGGCCGCCGGGTCGCGCAGCGCGCCGCGAGCGCCGCGTACACGCGCTGGAGGCGGTCCATCCAGGTCAGGGTGGTCACGTCCACCCTGTGCATCTCGGCGATCGTCGTGGCGATCCTCGGGTTCTTCCTGATGCAGCAGATCACCACCGCGCTGATGGACGGCAAGACCAAGGCCGCCCTCGGGCAGCTGGACGAGGGCCTGGGCAGCCTCCAGCGCGACGTGGGGGTCTCCAACGACAGCGGGGACCGGCTCCGCAGCGCCGCCAACGGGCTGAAGTCGCGCAGCGGGCCGTCCGGGCTCTACGAGGTCTACGTCCGCGACACCACCCAGCCGTACATCGACGGCTACGCGACCAACGAGCTGCGGTCCCAGAGCGTCCCCCAGAGGCTCAGAGACGAGCTGCGGAGCGGGACGGCGGGTACTCGGGCCTACACGTACGGAAAACTGTCCTATATCGGCCACAGGGCGTCGGAGCGCGGTCTCATCGTGGCCGGCAAGACGAGCCACTACGAGGTCTACTACCTGTTCCCGCTGACGCAGGAGCAGCACACCCTCACCATCGTCAGCCGTTCCCTCGCCGGCGTCGGGGTCGTGCTGGTGCTGCTGCTGGCGGCCATCGCGTCCCTGGTGACCCGCCAGGTGGTCATCCCGGTGCGGCTCGCCGCGCAGGGCGCGCAGAGGCTCGCGGCCGGACGGCTGGAAGAGCGCATGCGCGTGCGCGGGGAGGACGACCTCGCCCGGCTGGCCAGATCCTTCAACGACATGGCGGCCAACCTCCAGGAGAAGATCCGGGAGCTGGAGGACCTGTCGCAGGTGCAGCGCCAGTTCGTGTCGGACGTCTCGCACGAGCTGCGCACGCCGCTGACCACCATCCGGATCGCCGCGGACATGCTCTACGAGAACCGCGACACGTTCGACGACCCGGCGGTGAGGCGTTCGGCCGAACTCCTCCAGAGCCAGATGGAGCGCTTCGAGTCCCTGCTGGCCGACCTGCTGGAGATCTCCCGCCACGACGCCGGAGCCGCGACCCTGGACGCCGAGTCCCTGGACATGCGCGACCTCGTGCTGCGCACGGTCGGCGACGTCCAAGGGCTCGCCGAGCGCAAGGGCTCCAAGGTCGTCCTGCAGCTCCCCGGCGAACCGTGCATGGCCGAAGTGGACCGGCGCCGTGTCGAGCGCATCCTTCGTAATCTCCTGGTCAACGCCGTAGAGCACGGCGAGGGCGAGGACATCGTGGTGTCCGTCGCCGCCGACCGGGACGCCGTGGCCGTCACCGTCCGTGACCATGGTGTCGGCCTCAAGCCGGGAGAGGGCCAGATGGTCTTCGACCGGTTCTGGCGCGCCGACCCCGCCCGCGCGCGCACGACCGGCGGCACCGGCCTCGGCCTGTCGATCTCCAAGGAGGACGCCCAGCTCCACGGCGGCTGGCTCCAGGCATGGGGCGAGACCGGCCACGGTTCCCAGTTCCGCCTCTCGCTACCGCGCACCGCCGGAGCCGAGCTGCGCGGCTCGCCCCTGCCGCTCGTCCCCCCGGGCGCGGGCGTTTCGCGGCCTCTGTTCGCCGAGCTGGAGGCGGGGGACTGATGACGGCCCCTCGTCCTGGAACCACTCCTGCGGCACGGGAGGCCTCAGTAGTGCGTAAATGCCTGGGAAGCCCGTCCCGCTGGCTGGGAGGCGCCCTGAAGAGGCCCGCGGCGGTGGCGACCGCCGCGGCGCTCACGATCGGCGCGTGCGGCTGCGCGACCCTGCCCGGAGGCGGACGCGTCACGTCCGTCAAGTCGCAGGAGCGGGCGGAGCACGCGGACGAGTCCTACGTGCGGCTCATCCCGGTGGCCCCGCAGAACGACTGGTCCCCCAAGGAGATCGTCTCCGGCTTCCTGGCGGCCTCCGCCAGCTTCGACGACGACCACAAGGTCGCCAAGGAGTACCTGGCCAACCCCAACGGCTGGCGGCCGGGCGCCCGGCCGTCGATCGCGGTGTTCGACGACCGTCCCGAGCCCAAGGTCAGCGGCTCCGGCGACCAGGTCACCGTCCGGATCAACGGCACGCAGCTCGGCATCATCACCACCGACGGCCAGTACACGGCCATCCAGAAGAAGGTCCAGGCCGACTACCAGCTCACGCGCAACGCGCAGCACCAGTGGCGCATCTCCGCCCTGCCGGACGCGCTGGGCCAGACGATGCTGCTCAACAAGAGCGACGTCGAGCAGGTCTTCCGCACGTTCAACCTGTACTACTTCGCCCCCGACAAGCAGACGCTCGTCCCCAACGGGGTCTTCCTTCCCCTGGTGAACCGCGAGGATCTCCCGCAGCGCCTCGTGCAGGCGGTCATCTCCGGTCCGACGTCCTGGCTCAGGGGCGCCGTCTGGAGCGCGTTCCCGCACGGCACCAAGCTGGTCGACCTGAGCCTCGACAAGGACGTCGCGACCGTCGACCTCAGCAAGGAGGCGGCGAGCGGCAACGTCGAGCAGATGTCGGCCCAGCTCGCCTGGAGCCTCAGCCAGGTCTCGGAGATCAAGCAGTGGCGGCTGCGGATCCAGGGCCGCGGCGTGGTGACGCCCGAGGGCAAGAACGAGATCCAGACCTTCAACGACTGGCAGGCGAACACCCCCGACGGCCCCGTCGGCGTCGACCACCGCGCGTACATGGTCGGGGCGGCGGGGCACCTGTCCACGCTGGGCCTGAACAACTTCCTGTCCATGCCGGTCGTCACGAGCGCGCCGGGGCGGATGACCCGTCCGGCGGTCTCCCCGACCCAGCGTGAGGTCGTGGGCCTCAGCCCCGACGGCAAGCAGCTCCTGAGCTCCGATCTGACCTCCGGCGGGGTTCCGCGCGTGCTGCGCGCCGCCCGGGACCCGGAAGGGCGGTTCACCCCGCCCTGCTGGGACCGGCAGGGCACCCTGTGGACGGTCGAGACCAGCCCCGGCAAGTCCATGCTCTGGAAGCGCGAGCGGGGCAAACCGCTGAAGCCGGTCTGGCACTGGGGCCTGGACGGCCGCGAGATCTACGCCCTCCAGGTCGCCCGCGACGGCGTCCGCGTCGCGGTCGTCGCCAAGATCGACAATTCCAAGCAGGTCCAGGTCGGGCGGATCTCCGGGAGCGGCGACCACATCGACGCGGGGTCCTTCGTGCCGGTCAGCTCCGAGCTCGCCGAAACGGACGACCTGTCGTGGCGGGACTACAACACCCTCGCCGTCCTCGGACGCAAGACCTCCGACACCCAGGTGCTGCCGTACCTGATGCCGGTGGACGGCTCCGCCGTCACCTCGCTCGGGGTCGGCTCCCTGGGAGAACCCCTCAGCATCGCGGCCATTCCGGGCGGGCCGGTGCTGATCGGCACGAAGAGCTCCAGCCAGCGCCTGGTCTGCCATCAGTCCGCCTACCGTGACCGCGACAGCGAGTGGGTCTGCAACGTCGCAGGCAGCGACCCCACCTACGCCTTCTGACCAGGCACTGACGGACTCCCGCCGCTCGTCGGCCAACTGGCGACCCGCCTGACGGGTCGTCTGCACGAGGTCGCGCGGCCAGGGACCGCGCCGAGGTCTCGGGCGCCCTCCGCCCTGGGGCTCTGGTAAGGCCGCATCCTGCGGAAACGGTCCTGCTGGCCGAGTTATCCACAGATCGCTGGTGAGCTGGTGATCAGGTGGAGGCGGGCGGCATCGTCGAATGCATGTTCGTACACGATCTGCTCGACCTGCTGCTGCCGCAGCGTTGCGCCGGCTGCCGTGCCGCCAGGGGCCTGCTGTGCTCGTCCTGCGCCGCTCCCTTGGCCCTTCCGGCTCGTCCTGTGCCCACTGCGGGGCTGGCGACCCTCAACCCTCCGGTGTGGGCTGTGACGTCCTATGAAGGCCCCATTCGGGCTCTCATCGCCGCCCACAAGGAATCCGGTCGCACCGGGCTGGCCAGGCCGCTGGGCCGCGCGCTCGCCACCGCGATCAAGTCCGTCCTGTCGCTCGACGCGGAGCCGCCGCCCGTTCCGCCTCCCACCTGGTACGACGATCGGTCGCCGACCCGGCTCGCTGCCTGGACGCTCGACCGCCCCGCGATTTCGCCCCCTTCAGAGGCCTCTGCGACTGTCCTCCCTGCGTATCGCGCTGTTGTGTCCGTTCCTGGCGAGCGTCCTGAGGGCGGACGGGATGGTGCTGTGGAGCGGTCGGACGCGGCGGTGTTCTGGTGGCAGGGGCGCGAGCCGGTGATCGTGGTGCCCGTCCCCTCCGCCGCGCCCTCGGTACGCAAGCGAGGGCACGATCCGACTCGCCGTATGGCGGCCGCGGCCGTCCGAGAGCTCCGCGCCGAGGGGTTTCCCGTGGTCGGCGCGCCCCTGCTCCGCCATCGGCGGGCCGTGGCCGACCAGGCGGCCCTTGGCCAGGCCGAACGGAAGGCCAACATGACCGGCGCCATGGCGATCTCCCGCCGTGAGCTGCGTCTGCTGCGCACAAAACACGGCGACCCGGCCCCTGGGGCCAACTACGTCATCGACGCTTTACGTCCAGAAGACCTTGAAGGCGACCCGAAGACGATCGGCCCGAACCCAGCACCGAGAACGGACGAGGAGGCAGATGTGTGCTCGGAAGCGGAACAGCAGCCCACTCCCGGCTGGAACAAGCCATGGAGGCCGAGGCCGGGTTCACGGGGCAACGAGCCGCCGAGCACCGCGCCAACCTTCCCGATGAGGTTCGCCAACCACCGGATGGGAGAAAGCGACGAAGTCGCCGGGGGTGCGGGGTGCGTCGAGAGTCCTGGTGATGCCGGAATCGGCGGTCGTGCCGGACAGGCCGGGGTTGTTGGTGGCGCGGCGAGGGCTGGAGACGCTGGCCGCGCGGGAGACGTTGGACGCGGAAGGCCAACCGAGCTGCAATCGCGGGAGGCCTACGGAGGACGAAAGCCGGACCGGCCTCCCTCGGAACGGGACCTCAACCTCTTACCCGGGACCGCCTTAGAACGCGTCCACGAGAGTGGCGTGGGGCGGGGCGACCGAACGGAACGTGCTGCGTACCTGGCTTCCGACGCCTACCTGGCTCCTGGCGCAGCCAGGGGCGACGGCTCAGGCGATGGACGGGCTGGAGGTTCTGGGGGCGGGGGACCAGGCGATGGGCAAGGGCGACGCAGGGCTGGCGAAAGCCGGGTGGTCGAAGGCGTCGCGGCGCGGAAGGCGGTGGCTGACGGGCCTCTGGCCGGGTGGCGCGTCGTGGTGGTGGACGACGTGGTGACCTCCGGAGCGACGTTGGCGGAGGCGGTGCGGGTGCTTCGGCAGGCGGGCGCCGAGGTGGTGGGCGCGGCCACGGTCGCGGCGACTCCGCGACGGTTCCTCAACGGAGGGTGACTTTCTTCACGGGAGATCCTCGGCACGTCAGGTAGCTACCTACCGTGACAACTTCGTGTCCGGCTTGTCAGGAGAGGGCGTATTAGTTGTGGATTCAACAGTCACAGCCGGTCAGGAGGGAGGTAGATATTTTCAAACTCACCCCGCCGGAACAGTGCTCTGACCTGCAGTGGAGTGATCCGCGGGAACCCCTGTGCGCACGGGGCTCCCGGGCGCGGAGAGAGTCTCAGGAGAGCTCTCCGGGGTCCGAAACCTGGGAGCGTCGATGACCGTACGTGAGTTTTTCCTCCGTTCACCCCCCTGACATTCGTGGCGTAAGGGGTTAGCGTTCCTGACATGGCACCCGCCCGGGTCCGTGGTTGCGTTGGATCGCAGCGCTCGTCGCGAGCGCGTGATGCGGTCCGGCTAGCCGATGCCAGGCGCAGGCGAAACGGCCCACGTAAGGCGACTTCTCGTCGACCGATCACGGTGCGCCTTAGAGGTAAGTCCTGCCCCGCCGGGGGATCCGACATCCCCCGAAACGGGAGAAGGGCAGTAGTGGCGATAGAGCCGCGAGCCCCTCGGCAGGCGGATGTGGGGACGAAGACCAGGTCGGCCGGGCGGGTGCGACCCACCGAGCTGTGGCGTCCGGAGGTGGGATCGAGCCCCCTCCTGGACGAACCTCGCAACCGGGAGAAGGGGGGTCCCGCGTGGACATCATCGTCAGGGGCCGGCACACCGACGTCAGCGATCGGTTCCGGCAGCACGTCGACACCAAGCTCGCCAAGATCGAGCGGTTGAACAACAGGGTCATGCGCGTGGATGTGGAGGTGTCGCAGGAGCGGAACCCGCGCCTCGCCGACCAGCGCGAACGGGTGGAGTTGACCATCCGCTCGCGGGGGCCGGTGATCCGTGCGGAGGCCGCGGCGGACGACCGGTACGGCGCTCTCGACCTGGCCCTCGACAAGCTCGAGTCCAGACTGCGCCGCGACTCCGAGCGCCGCAAGGCCCACAACGGAGGCCGGGGCAAGGGCAAGGCCGCAGCGATGGAGCCCTTGCCCGAGGACCTTCCCGCAGCGGTCGCGACCGCCCCGCCCCGGGAGTCCGAACCGTCCGGCGAGGCCGAGGCGGAGATGGACGGCTACGAGGCCGTGGCGACCGAGCTCAACGAGAACCTGGTACCGATCCCCATGGAGGGTGACGGTCCCGTCATCGTCCGGGAGAAGTTCCACAAGGCCGAGCCGATGGGCATCGAGCAGGCCCTGTTCGAGATGGAGCTCGTCGGCCACGACTTCTACCTGTTCCGCGACAAGGCCACCAGTCATCCGACGGTGGTGTACCGGCGAAGGGGTTGGGACTACGGAGTCATCCGTCTTGTCGAAGAGTGATGTGGCACTTGCGTCACGTCACCGCCCGGATCATGTCATGATCTAGAAAGGCGTTACCAGCAAGCCGTGACGGCGGCGGCGGATCCGCCCGCCGACCCCGGGACGGTGGAGCGGAGCGGCCTCCGGGGCCGCTCCGCTCCACCGGTCCACTCGCTGCCACGTCAAGCGTTCCCCCGGGGGCGACACCGGCCTCCGGTTCCTCCGGCCGACCCGGATCACTGACAGTGAAGGGGGGAAGCGGCGTTCACCTCCACGCCGCGACTCTGGTGAGCGAGAACCCCGAGGCTCGCGGCGCCCCCGCGCCGCCGCGCCGGCAGGGCCCCGCCCCGTCCGGCGCGTGCCCGCCCGCCCCCGCCGCCACCCGCTCCCCAGCCCTGTCTCCGCGCCCCACCTCCGTCCCCGCCCCGCTTCCCCGACACGAGCCCCTGGCGACCACCCGGCCCCTGCGCCCCGGGCCGTCGCCGGCCCCTCCTCGCCGCCGAGAGCTCCGGCCCACCCCGCTTCCCCCGCGCGAGTCTTCGGCTCCCGCGCAGCCTCCGCGCCGCGCGCCGTTGCCCGTTGTGCCCCGCCGCCGCAAGGCCGTTCCCGCGCCGGTTCCCGGGCACGACGCTTTGGTGACAACGCTGTCTCCCGGCCGCGCGCCGTTGCCCGTTCCGTCTTCGCACTCCGAGTCTCTTCCTGGCCCGGGCCCTTCGCGCAGCGTGTCGTCGCCCGTCTCGCCTCGCCGCCGCGATGCCGTGCCTGTGCCGGTTCCCAGGCGCGAGGCTTCGGCGCCGACCTTGCCTCTCGGCTGTGCGTCGTTGCCTGCCCTGTCTTGGCACTCCGAGCCTTTGCGCGATTCGGTCCCTTCGCGCCCTGCATCCGCGCTCGTCCCGCCTCCCCGGCGTGCGTCCTTGGCCGCTCATTCCTCGCGCTCTGAGTCTTTGGCCGTTCTGCCCTCGTGCTGCGGCAACGTGGCTGTGTCGGCCCTCTCCGGCGACTTGCCTTCCGCCGCTTTCTCCCGTGTGGCCCGCTCGGCGGCTCATATGTCGCCCACGCTTCGTGCGGCCCTTGTGGCGCGCGGGGAAGCCGCATCCGCGCCCGGCGGCCCGCAGCAGGTGATGGTCGTCCGGCACGTGCAGGGCTCCGAATGCGGCGCTGCATTGGGCGACTCCCTGCGGCAGTTGGGTGACGTGCGGTTCGCTGAGGGGCAGCTGGACGTTCTGAGCTCGGTTCCGCGCCTGCTCGCTAAGCGCGGGCGTCCGAGCAGAGGGGGCCGGCGGTGGGCACGTATGCGGCGACGCGACTTGAAGAATCCTCGCGTGCGGGGATCTGGCTCGGACGTTCGTTCGTTGGGTGGGTGTGCGCCGGTTGATGTGGCGAAGGCCGATCGTGAGGCGGACGGCCCTGTCTTGAATGGTCGTGAGCTGGTGGTGGACGGTCGTGGCACGGCCGGTCGTACGCAGGACCGCGGTGCGCGTGTAGGCGCGGTCTCGCCGAAGAGAGTTGTGGGCGAGCGCGAACATGCGACGGCCCCAGAAGATGCGCACGACGAGGTGCATGCTGAGGGCATGCTCGGTGCGGTCGCCGATGGTGGGGCGTCCGGCGGCGTCCTGGTCGGACGCGCAGTCGGCAAGGTTCTGGCCGGAAGTCGGGCTGGCGCGGTTCTTGTCGGCGGCGCGGCGTGCGGTGTTTCGGGACGCGGCGCGGTGGCCAGGGCGGTTCCACCCGTCATGGTCTCCGGTGGGTCAGCGAGCGGCGCTCGGGGCCGGAGTGGTGGCGCCTCGGCCGGTGGTAGCGGAAGCGGTGGTCCGGGCGGCGGCGCGCGTGGGAGCGCGGAGACGTCGGCCGGCGGCGCGCAGGGAGAGGATGCGCAGGTGGGGGATCCGATCCGGGTACTGATCGTGGACGATCACGCCCTGTTCAGGCGGGGCCTGGAGATGGTGCTCCAGGCGGAACCGGACATCGAGGTGATCGGTGAGGGCGGGGACGGGCACGAGGCCGTCCAGATGGCGGGTGACCTGCTGCCCGACGTCGTCCTCATGGACATCCGGATGCCTCGGCGCAGCGGCATCGAGGCCTGCACGGCGATCAAGGACGCCGCGCCCAGCGCCAAGATCGTGATGCTGACGATCAGCGACGAGGAGGAGGACCTCTTCGAGGCGATCAAGGCCGGGGCCAGCGGTTACCTGCTCAAGGAGATCTCGATCGACGAGGTCCCGCAGGCGGTGCGCGCGGTGCACGGCGGCCAGTCGCTGATCAGCCCGTCCATGGCGTCCAAGCTCATCACCGAGTTCGCCTCGCTCGCCAAGCGCAGCGAGGAGCGGACCCAGCAGGTTCCGGCGCCGCGGCTGACCGACCGCGAGATGGAGGTCCTGCGTCTCGTCGCCCGCGGACTCGGCAACCGGGAGATCGCCCGCGAGCTGTTCATCAGCGAGAACACCGTGAAGAACCACGTCCGCAACATCCTGGAGAAGCTCCAGCTCCACTCCCGGATGGAGGCCGTGGTGTACGCGGTCCGAGAGAAGCTTCTAGAAATCACCTGACGTCTGCCGACCAGCGGATGGTGAGGAAGCCGAATCGCCGCACGGCGATCTGCTCGCGCGCGGCCGTGTGACGCGGTGATGGGAGGCTACGGGCGTCCGCCGGTCGCCCACACCGCTGTCTCGGCTTGGTCCTAACCGTCGTTGCGCGCTGGCTTGGGCGTGGTCAGCAGGGCGTCCGCTCTTCACCGGCTATCCCGCTGCCCCTCCCTCTGCACCCGCTTGGACCGCTCATGCGCGGCGCTGCGGTGCGGTAACGGGACTGGAGGGTCGCGCGTCGGCTGCCCGCGCCGCACGTCTGCGCTGGTACTCGCCGTCGTCGCCGTGGCCTGAGGCGCGCTGGTCTGGGCTTTGGTCAGCTAGGACTCCAGTTCTTCGCCTGCCACCCTGGTGTCACCTCCTTCTGTATCCGCTCGGCGGTGCTGTGCGGTGATGGGAGGCTGCGGGCGTTCGCTGGTCGCCCACACCGCTGTCTCCGCTTGGTGCTCACTGTCGTCGTCGGCATCGTTATGGGCGGAGGGCACTGGTCTGGGTGGTGGGCAGTCAGGGCTTCAGCTCTTCGTCCGCCATTCCGGTGCCACCTCTCTCTGCGCCCGGCTGGGCGGCGCGGGCTCGGAAACCGTTGTCTCGCGAATGGGTGGCTTGTCGGCTTTGAGGGGGCGTGGTGGCGGGAGGAATGCCTTTCAGGTGAGCCCCGTGGTTTTTCGGGCTGCCTGGTGACGCGTTGCTGGAGTTTGGATCAGCAGGGGTGGGTGCTGTTGTCATTGGTTGCCGCGTAGCTCTGTTGAGTTGAGGTTGGCTGGCGCGGCCATCGGGCAACTGGGGGCGGACGGGACGATCGGTGGTCCTTGCGGGCTGAGTCTGGCTGGTGGCGGCGCGGCGGGTTCTCATTCGGGCGAGTGGGGGCGCGTTCGGGGGATGTGCCTTCGACTTGGGTGAAAGTGCAGGTGGCGGGGGGTGGGGGTGGGGTTGGCGACACCGGTGTGTGGGGTTTGTCGGTGTTGTGGCCTACGATCGCCGCGTGACCAAGACGATGACCCCCGACAAGGCCGAGGCGGAGCTGAGCGCGGACGAGGCGCGGCGGCTCGCGTTGCGTGCGCAGGGACTGCTGGGTGCGGACGCCCGGCGCGGCGGCGTGCCGGGCATGCTGTCGCGGCTCGGAGCCGTCCAGCTGGACACGATCTCGGTGCTCGCGCGGTCCCATGAGCTCGTTCCGTACGCGCGGCTGGGATCCGTCGGGCGGGAGAAGGTCGAGAGCGCCTACTGGGCGCCGCCCTCCCGCGAGACGGGGGGAGGCGGCGACGCCGGTGCTCCTCGGCCGTCCGGGCAGGGGCGGAAGGCGAACGGGCCGGTGGCGTTCGAGTACTGGGCTCACGCGGCGTCGATCCTGCCGATCGAGGAGTGGCCGACCCTGGCCTTCCGGCGGCGGCAGTACCAGCGGAAGGGCCTGCGCTGGCACAAGGTGCCGGACGGTGTGTGCGACGAGATCCGCGCGAAGCTCAAGGCGGAGGGGCCGCTCACGACCAAGGAGCTCGGCGGCGCGAAGGCCGGCGGCGACTGGTGGCAGTGGAGCGACCACAAGATCGGCATCGAGTGGCTCTGGGATGTCGGGGAGGTCGCCTGCGTCCAGCGGATCGGTTGGCGGCGAGTTTACGACCTGGCCGAAAGGGTGGTCCCGGCGGAGCTCTACGGTCAGGACCCGGACGACGCGGCCTGCCTGACCCGGCTCGTCCGGCTGGCGGGACGGGCGCTCGGCGTGGCGACCCGCGCGGACCTCGCCGACTACTACCGGCTCAAGGGCGAGCAGGTGGACGCGGTGATCGAGGCGTCCGGGCTGGTCCCGGTGCAGGTGCAGGGCTGGCGGCACCAGGCGTGGGCCGATCCGGAGGCGCTCGCGGCGCCGCCGCGCGGCAGGCACGTCACGACACTGCTGTCGCCGTTCGACTCCCTGGTCTGGGACCGGGCGCGGACGTCTCGCGTCTTCGGGTTCGACCACCGGCTGGAGGCGTACGTCCCGAAGGCAAAGCGGGTCCACGGCTACTTCACGATGCCGCTGCTCGCGGGCGGACGCCTCGTCGGACGCGTCGACCCGGCCCGCGAAGGGACGACCCTCGTCGCGCGCCAGGTCTCCCTCGAACCGCGTTTCACCAGGTCGGCGGCGCGGATCGAAGAGGGCGCCGAGGCGCTGCGCGTGGCGCTCCGCGCCGCGGCCGAGTGGGTGGGATGCGACGCGATCCGGGTCGAACGCGCCGAACCGGAGATCAAGCGGCTCGTCGAAGGAGGATGAGCCCGCGTCGGTCCGCTCGTGCTCGCCCCCCGGATTGAGCGGGATGGGCTTTTGGTCCTGGACGCGCGCTGAATGCTGGGAAGGTTCGAGCGTGTCGGTCTTGAGGGGGCGGGCGGCGTGTCCGTCTCGCGGGTGAGCGCCGGGCGGCGGGCCGTCCGGTGCGGATGCCGGCGTGTTGCCGTGTTCAGCGAACGGGGTCTGGAAACGCGTCGGCCCGCCGGGGCCTGGAAGGACGTCCCTGCTCGGGGAGAGGGACGTGGATCCAGGTCCGGCGGGCCGGACGGTCGCGACGGCCGGGCGGCCGCCTCGCCGGGCGCGGCGGCGCCGCTCCGGCGGGACGGGGGGTGAAGCTCAGCCGTGCGGGGTGCGCTCGGTGTCGGACTTGACCGGCTTGGCGGTCGTCTCGCCGGCCAGGCCGCCGCGGCGCTTGCTCGTGCGGCTGCCGAAGACCGAGTAGTCCACGATCTCCGGCATGACGCGCGGCGCGTCCACCACGACGTCGGAGAACAGGTGGACGAGCGCGCTCAGCACCAGGCCGAGCGCGACGATGGCGGCTCCGACCCAGAACATCACCCACTGCGGTCCCAGACAGAGCGCCACCCCGCCTACGGCGAAGCCGGCGAAGATCACGCTGACCGCCAGCCAGGAACTCGGCCGGCCGGCGTGTGAGCCGTACTCATCGGACAATTTGGGCCCCTCCCCTCAGAGTGTTCAGGATGATTGTCCCGGACCGGTGCCGGAGGGCCGAACGCGGGCCGGGATTGCGTCGCAGGGTGACCTAGACCATTCTGAGTCTCGCCTACGATGGCATCGTACGTGTGGTGTGCGTGCCGCCGGTCGGCGGTGACCCACGATCTGCAAGGAGCCTCCGAGAGTGCCGCTAGTCATCGATAAGATCCTTCGCGCGGGCGAAGGCAAGACCCTGCGCAAGCTCAAGAAGCTCGCGGATCAGGTCAACTCGATCGAGGAAGACTTCGTCGACATGAGCGACGCGGAACTGCGCGAGCTCACCGACAAGTACCGCGAGCGCCTGGAAGAGGGCGAATCGCTGGACGACCTGCTCCCCGAGGCGTTCGCCACCGCCCGCGAGGCGGCCAAGCGAGTCCTGGGCCAGCGCCACTACGACGTCCAGGTCATGGGCGGCGCGGCGCTGCACCTGGGCAACATCGCCGAGATGAAGACCGGTGAGGGCAAGACCCTCACCTGCGTGCTGCCCGCCTACCTGAACGCGCTGTCCGGCAAGGGCGTCCACGTCGTCACCGTGAACGACTACCTGGCCAAGCGCGACGCCGAGTGGATGGGCCGCGTCCACCAGTTCCTGGGCCTCGAGGTCGGTGTCATCCTCCCGCAGATGACCCCCGAGGAGCGCCGGGTCGCGTACGCCGCCGACATCACCTACGGCACCAACAACGAGTTCGGCTTCGACTACCTGCGCGACAACATGGCCTGGAGCCTGGACGAGCTCGTCCAGCGCGGCCACAACTACGCGATCGTGGACGAGGTCGACTCGATCCTCATCGACGAGGCCCGGACGCCGCTGATCATCTCCGGCCCGGCCGAGCAGAACTCCAAGTGGTACGGCGAGTTCTCCAAGATCGTCCCGCGGCTGAAGCGCGCCGAGCTGGTCAGCACCGCCGGCCAGGTGGACGAGTACGGCCCCGGCGACTACGAGGTCAACGAGAAGAAGCGCACCGTCGGCATCACCGAGTCGGGCGTCGAGAAGGTCGAGGACTGGCTCGGCATCGACAACCTGTACTCCGCCGAGAACACCCCGCTCGTCAGCTTCCTGAACAACGCCCTGAAGGCCAAGGAGCTGTACAAGCGCGACAAGGACTACGTCGTCATGAACGGCGAGGTCCTGATCGTGGACGAGTTCACCGGCCGCATCCTGCACGGCCGCCGGTACAACGAGGGCATGCACCAGGCCATCGAGGCCAAGGAGGGCGTGTCGATCAAGGACGAGAACCAGACGCTCGCCACGATCACCCTCCAGAACTACTTCCGCCTCTACGGCAAGCTGTCCGGCATGACCGGCACGGCCGACACCGAGGCCGCGGAGTTCAACAAGACCTACAAGATCGGCGTCGTGCCGATCCCGACCAACAAGCCGATGGTCCGCATGGACAAGGCGGACGTGGTCTACAAGACCGAGCAGGCCAAGTTCGAGGCCGTCGTCGACGACATCGCCGAGCGGCACGAGAACGGCCAGCCCGTCCTGGTCGGCACCACCTCGGTCGAGAAGTCCGAGCGGCTGTCGAAGATGCTCAAGCGGCGCGGCATCCCGCACGCGGTGCTGAACGCCAAGCACCACGACGCGGAGTCGGCGATCGTCGCCGAGGCGGGCCGCAAGGGCGCCGTCACGGTCGCGACGAACATGGCCGGCCGAGGCACCGACATCATGCTCGGCGGCAACCCCGACTTCCGCGCCGACCTGGAGCTGCACCAGCGCGGGCTGTCCCCGCTGGAGACTCCGGAGGAGTACGAGTCGGCGTGGCCCGAGGCCCTCGAGAAGGCCAAGGACGCCGTGAAGGGCGAGCACGAGGAGGTCGTCGAGGCCGGCGGCCTGTACGTGCTCGGCACCGAGCGGCACGAGTCCCGGCGCATCGACAACCAGCTGCGCGGACGGTCCGGCCGTCAGGGCGACCCGGGCGAGTCCCGGTTCTACCTGTCCCTCGAGGACGACCTGATGCGGCTGTTCAACTCGGCCCGGGTCGAGGCGATCATGACCCGCCTGAACATCCCGGACGACGTGCCGATCGAGTCCAAGATCGTCTCGAACGCGATCAAGTCGGCCCAGTCGCAGGTCGAGCAGCAGAACTTCGAGATGCGCAAGAACGTCCTGAAGTACGACGAGGTGCTGAACCGCCAGCGCGTCGTCATCTACGCCGAGCGCCGCAAGGTGCTCGAGGGCGAGGACCTGCAGGACCAGGTCCGGCGCATGATCGACGAGGTCGCCAACGGCTACGTCGCGGGCGCGACCGGCGAGGGCTTCGCCGAGGAGTGGGACCTGGACAAGCTCTGGAAGGCGTTCCAGCAGCTCTACCCGATCTCCCTCACGGTGGACGGCCTGGTCGAGGAGGTCGGCGGCGACATCTCCAACCTCGACGCCGAGACCCTGGCCGAGAAGATCCGCGAGGACGCCCAGGCCGCCTACGAGAAGCGCGAGGCCGAGCTCGGCACGGAGGTCATGCGCGAGCTGGAGCGCCGCGTCATCCTCTCCGTCCTCGACCGCAAGTGGCGCGAGCACCTCTACGAGATGGACTACCTCCAGGAGGGCATCGGCCTGCGCGCCATGGCGCAGCGCGACCCGCTGGTCGAGTACCAGCGCGAGGGCTACGACATGTTCAACGCCATGATGGACGGCATCAAGGAGGAGTCGGTCGGCTACCTCTTCAACCTCGAGGTCGAGGTCGAGGAGCAGCCCCCGGCCCCGCAGGTCGGCGCCAACCCCGTCGCCCTGGAGGACACCGTCCCGGCCGACGAGGAGCCCTCGGACGAGGCCCAGGACGAGGCCCCGGTCGTCAAGGCCAAGGGCCTCCAGGAGCCCCAGCGCCCGAAGAAGCTGGAGTACAGCGCCCCCACCGTCGACGGTGAGGGCGGCGTCGAGCACCACAGCGAAGAGGTCGACGACCCGTACGCGGGCGTCAACCGCAACGACCCGTGCCCCTGCGGCTCGGGCAAGAAGTACAAGCGCTGCCACGGCGACCCGAGCAACAACTGACACCTGCTCGAAGCGGCCCCGGTCTCACCAGACCGGGGCCGTCCCCTTTTCCGGGGCTGGATACTCCCGAGCCGACGACCCTCCCGGATTGCGGTCGCGCGAACTCAGTCCGGGACTGTCCCGAGGGCGCCACACAGGGGATCGGGCTCAACGACGCCCCACAGAGGGCCTCTCCCCGAGGCCACACAGTGGCGTCCGCTGGGCTAGTCGCGCCTTACTACACCCTCTACTCGCCGGGCCTCCGCCGTAGCGGACGTCTCGGCGTCCAGGTAGCCCCCGCTCCGCCGTACCGATGCGCCGCCACACACCGGGGTTGCACGGTGATGTGGCCGCGTCCGGTGCGGCGCGTTGGTCATTCCGCCGTCTGACCTGGGGAGGAGCGGCGGAGAGCGTGCGGAAAAGCCGACGGCGGGGCGCTGGGCGCCCCGCCGTCGGGGTGAGGCCTGCTTCCCATAGGGGGTGGGAGAGCCTCGGGGAGGGCCGGACTCGTGGGCTGGGTCCGGCCGGGGTGCTACTTGGCCGCTTCCTCCTGCTTGCGGGAGGACTTGGCCTTGTCCGCCGGGGCCTTCTCGGCGGGGGCGTCCACGGCCTCGTCCGGGTCCGGCTCGCGTCCCGGCGTCGCGAAGTTGAACTTCTCGATCAGGAACTTGAACACGAAGTAGTAGACGAAGAAGTAGACGACGCCGAGGCCGATGATGAGCGCCAGGCCCTTGGTGTTGCTCTTGCTGGCGTTCAGCAGCAGGTCGATGAGGCCCGCGGAGAAGCCGAAGCCGAGCTGGGCGTGCAGCGCCTCCAGCAGGGCCATCGAGATGCCGGTCAGGACGACGTGCACGCCGTACAGGACGGGCGCGACGAACATGAACGCGAACTCGATGGGCTCGGTCACGCCGGTGACGAAGGCGGTGAGCGCGGCGGAGATCATGATGCCGCCGACGGCCTTGCGGCGGTGCGGGGGAGCGGCGCGCCACATGGCGAGGGCCGCGCCGGGCAGGCCGAACATCAGGACGGGGAAGAAGCCCGCGAGGAAGCCGCCCGCGTGCGGGTCGCCGGCGAGGTAGCGGTTGATCTCGCCGTGGACGGCGGTGCCGTTGTCGTTGTAGGTGCCGAACACGAACCAGACCAGCGAGTTCGGGATGTGGTGCAGGCCGAACGGCAGCAGCAGGCGGTTGACGACGCCGTAGGTGCCCGCGCCGAGCGCGCCCGCGCCGGTGATCCAGTTGCCGAAGTCGGTCAGCCAGGTGCCGAACACCGGCCAGATGAAGCCGATCAGGACACCGAGCACCAGGGCGGCGACGGCGGTGACGATCGGGACGAACCGGCGGCCGCCGAAGAAGGCCAGGTAGGTGGGCAGCTTCACCCGGTAGAACCGCTGGTAGAGCAGGGCGGCCACGACACCGATGAGGATGCCGCCGAGCACGTCGGTGGGGTTCTTGGCGCCCCAGTCGATGACCGAGGTGGTCTTGCCGTCCGCCACCTTGTCGATCAGCACGTTCGCCTTGAGCTGCGAGGTGTGCGAGAACATGATCTTCGAGACGTGGTCGAAGACCAGGTAGCCGACGACGGCGGCGAGGGCGGTCGAGCCGTCCGCCTTCTTCGCGAAGCCGATCGCCACACCGACGGCGAACAGCAGCGGCAGGTTGGCGAACAGGGCGTTGCCGGCCTCACCGACGATCTCGGCGACGCGGACCCACCCGAGGCCGTCGGCGCCCAGCATGTCCGGCTGGCCGAAGCGCAGCAGGAGGGCGGCGGCGGGCAGGACGGCGATGGGCAGCATGAGGCTGCGGCCGATCCGCTGCAGGACGGCGAAGGCCGCCGACCAGGGCTTGCGCCCGGCCGAGCCCTCCGCCGCGGCGATGGAACTCATCAGGGGTGATTCCTCTCCTCGGTCATTGCGGGGTGGTGCCGGCGGCGGGTCGGAGCGGCCCGCGGCTACCGGAGGTCAGGAACGGGTCGGGGGGTGGCCCAGCGCCGTGTGGACCTGGTAGCGGTCGGCACGGTAGGTGGAGACGCCGAGCTCGGCGCAGGTCCCGTTGGTGAAGGATCGCCGGCGCAGCAGCAGCACGGCGCTGCCGCGGGGGATCTGCAGGTGGCGGGCGTCGGTGGCGTCCGCCAGCCCGGCGTCGATCGTCTGGTCGCCCGCGTCGAAGACCAGTCCGTACACCGCCTCGAGGACGCCGTACAGGGACCGGTCGGCGAGCCGCCGGTCCAGCAGGTCGGGCGCGAGCGATGCGAGGATATGCGCCCTTTCGAGTGCCATGGGCTCGCCGTCGGCGGTGCGCAGCCGCTCGACGATGTGGATCGGGGTGCCGAGCTCGACCTCGAAGGCGCGGGCGAGGCGCGCGTCGGCGGGCACGGTGCGGCGGTCCAGGTCGATGGCGCCGGGGCGCATCCCGCGCGCGAGCATGTCCTCGGTGAACGAGACCAGCCGGAGCGGCATCTCGATCTTGGGACGGGCCACGAAGGTGCCCTTGCCGGGCACGCGGTACAGCCGTCCCTCGGAGACGAGCTGGTCGACGCCCTGCCGGACGGTCATGCGCGACAGCCCGTACCGCGCGCACAGTTCGCGCTCGGACGGTATGGAGGCGTCCACCGGGAGCTCGGCGCTCTCGATCATGTCCAGCAGGATGGCTCTGAGCTGGAAGTACTTCGGGACGGGGCTGTTCGGGTCAATGGTCGTCACGGGGGATCCTCAGGGGAGCCCGGGCCGATGGCCGGCCGGCGGGAGTCCGGATCGACTCGGTATGTACTGGTCTAGTCCGGACTAGACCACACGATTTCGACGTGTGTCAACTCACAGATGCGTAACGTCCGGATTGCGGAGAGGTCGCCCAAGATCGCGCATCGCCGCAGGTCAAGTGCCGGATCGTCGGCGGGGACGGGGTTACGTGGCGGCCGCGTGCGGACATCTTCGAGCCCGCCCGCCCCGGCCTTGGCGGTCCTTGTTCGCTATAAGCGAATTCATGACCGGTTGCGCTCGGGTCGCGAAGAACGGTAATGCGCCCTCCGGGGGGACGGGCCGTCAGTAGTCGGCCTGCGACTCTCCGAGTTCGAGTCGCCGGGGTGGGAGGGCGGCGTCCCGATGGCGAACGTGAAGATCGTTAAGTACAGAATGAAGGAACCGGGCCCCGGGTCCGTGATCGGCGTCAGGGCGAGGGCGTGAAGGGGCGGGCGGGCTCTGCGGGCTCATGACCGGCGGGTCCTCGCTCGGCCGGCGTCCTCGCCCTATCGCTTTGCGGCGCATGTCGGGTATGTTGCGTACTGGTCCAGACCGGACTAGACCAGTCGTGGCGGACACGACCGGCGAACCCGGCGTCACGGAGAGCGCGTCCCGATGGCAAGTCTTCTGATCACCGCGAACCGCATGATCCTTTCCCCCGCGGAGGGTCCCACCCGCGTGGTCTCGCCCGGCCACGTCCGGATCGAGAACGGCGTCATCGCCGCGGCGGGCGAGGGCCGCCCGGACGGCGCGGACGTCCACCTGGAGGACGGCCTGCTCGCCCCCGGCCTGGTGGACCTGCAGGTCAACGGCTTCTTCGGGTACGACATGGTCGACGCCGACGAGACCGGCTGGCGGACGGTCGTCGAGCGCCTCCCCGAGACCGGCGTGACGTCCTTCCTGCCGACCTTCATCACCGCGCCCGTCGAGGTCCAGGCCGCCGCGCTGCGCCGCACGCGGGAGCTGCTGCCGGCGCTGGCGGGCCGCGGGACGCGGATCCTGGGCGTCCACCTCGAAGGCCCGTTCCTGTCGGAGAAGCGCAAGGGCGCGCACAACCCGGCGCACCTGACCGACCCGACGCCCGAGAAGATCGCGACGCTGCTGGAGACGGGCCTGGTCAAGCTGGTCACGCTCGCCCCCGAGCGCGCCGGCGCACTGGACGCC
>NZ_JBFAOF010000019.1:0-26243 GCF_040675125.1 Spirillospora sp. NPDC049652
CCGGTACGTCGTGGCCAGGGGGACGGTGCGGCCCCCCGCGGGCGCGCGCGGCACGACCGTCCGGTACGCGGTGGAGATGGAACGCGGCCTGCCGTTCGACGTCACCGAGTTCGCCGGGACGGTGCACAAGGTGCTGAACGACCCGCGGAGCTGGGGGCACGGCGGCCAGATGCGGTTCGTCCGGGTCGACCACGGGCCGGTGTCGTTCCGCGTGGCGCTGTCCAGCCCGGCCCTCACCGACCGGCTGTGCGCGCCGCTGGTCACCGGCGGCGAGCTGTCCTGCCGGCAGGGCGTCCGCTCGGTGATCAACGCGCGCCGCTGGGGGACCGGCGTCCCCTGGTACCAGGGCGACCTGGCCGCCTACCGGGAGTACGTGATCAACCACGAGGTCGGGCACGCGCTCGGCCACGGCCACCAGCAGTGCCCCGGCCCCGGCCGCCGCGCCCCGGTGATGGTGCAGCAGACCAAGTCGCTGTACGGCTGCCGCCCGAACCCCTGGCCCTTCCCCTGACCGGCCGCCCGCCCGGGCCTTCCCTCTGACCGGTTCGTCCGCGACGGGTTGGAAAAGGAGTGGCGGACGGCCCTTACGCTGGAGTGGTTATGACTCTGCGCGTACTGGCCGCCATGTCCGGCGGCGTCGACTCCGCCGTGGCCGCCGCCCGTGCCGCCGAGATGGGGCACGACGTCACCGGCGTCCACATGGCCCTGTCCAGCGACCCCCAGTCCTACCGGACGGGCGCGCGCGGCTGCTGCACCCTGGAGGACTCCCGGGACGCGCGCCGCGCCGCCGACGCGATCGGCATCCCGTTCTACGTCTGGGACCTGGCCGAGCGCTTCCGCAACGACGTGATCGAGGACTTCGTCAGCGAGTACGCGGCGGGCCGCACGCCCAACCCGTGCCTGCGCTGCAACGAGAAGATCAAGTTCCAGGCGCTGCTGGACCGGGCCGTCGCGCTCGGCTTCGACGCGGTCTGCACCGGCCACTACGCCCGCTGGGACGGCGCGACCCTGCGCCGCGCCGTCGACACCGGCAAGGACCAGTCCTACGTCCTGGCCGTCTGCACCCCCGAGCAGCTGTCCCGCGCGATCTTCCCGCTCGGCGACACCACCAAGGCCGACATCCGCGAGGAGGCCGCGCGGCGCGGCATCCAGATCGCCAAGAAGCCCGACAGCCACGACATCTGCTTCATCGCCGACGGCGACACCAAGGGCTTCCTCGCCGAGCGGCTCGGCGCCGCGCCCGGCCCGATCGTGGACGTGGACGGCGCGGAGCTCGGCGAGCACGAGGGCGCGTACGCCTACACCATCGGGCAGCGCAAGGGGCTGCGGCTGGGCCGTCCGGCCCCGGACGGCCGGCCCCGCTACGTCCTGGACATCTCCCCGGTGACCAACACCGTGACGGTCGGGCCGCGCGAGGCGCTGGACGTCCACGAGATCACCGCGGAGCGTCCGGTGTGGCTGGGCGAGGCGCCCGCCGGCCCGGTCGGCTGCCAGGTGCAGCTCCGCGCGCACGGCGAGGTGCACGACTGCATCGCCGAGCCGTCCGGGGACGGGGTCCGCATCCGCCTGGATCGTCCGGCCCGAGGCGTCGCCGCAGGTCAGGCCGCCGTCCTCTATGCGGACGACCGGGTGCTCGGCTCGGCGACCATCGCCGAGACCAGCCGCGTCCCCGCCTGACCCGCCCGCGTCCCTTCCGCCGGTTCGGCGCCGCGGGCTCTGGGCAGCGACCAGGTCGGTTCCGTAAGCTCCCGGGGGCATCACCCCACGTGAGAGGAACCCGCCTGTGAAGTTCGGCGTCTCGACGTTCGTCACCGACGACGGCATCGGCCCCGCCCCGCTCGGAAGGGCCCTGGAGGAGCGCGGGTTCGGCTCGCTGTTCCTCGCCGAGCACACGCACATCCCGGTCGCGCGCGAGACGCCGTGGCCGGGCGGTGCGGAGCTGCCGCGCCACTACTACCGGACGTACGACCCGTTCGTGGCGCTGAGCGCGGCGGCGGCCGTCACCGAGCGGCTGACGGTCGCGACCGGCATCGCCCTCATCGTCCAGCGCGACCCGATCGTCCTGGCCAAGGAGGTCGCCTCGCTCGACCACGTGTCCGGCGGTCGGGCCGTCCTGGGCGTCGGCGCGGGCTGGAACCGCGAGGAGATGCGCAACCACGGCACCGACCCGCGCACGCGCATGAGGCTGCTGCGCGAACGCGTCCTCGCCCTGAAGGAGCTGTGGACGAAGGACGAGGCGGAGTTCCACGGCGAGTTCGTCGACTTCGACCCGGTGTTCTCCTACCCCAAGCCGGTTCAGGACCCGCACCCTCCGGTCCTGCTGGGCGGCTCCGGCCCGACGACGTTCGACCGGGTGGTCGAGTTCGGCGACGGCTGGATGCCGATCTACGGCCGCGGCACCGAGGACCTCCCGAACCAGATCGCCGAGCTGCGCGAACGCGCGGGCCGCCGGCTGCCGGTGACCCTGTTCGCGGTCCCGCCGAAGGCCGAGGTGATCGCCGAGCTGGAGGCGGCCGGGGCGGACGAGATCCTCTTCAACCTGCCGACCGCGCCCGAGGACGAGACGCTGCGCACCCTGGACGAGCTGACCAAGCTCTTCTGACCCGACCCGAGCTGACCTGAGCCGACCTGAGCGGACCCGAGCCAGCCTGAGCCGGGGAGCCGCGCCGAAACGAGGCTCCCCGGCGTCCGGGCCCGGGCTACCGCTTGGCCATGAACGCGGCGGCGTGGTTGTAGAGCTTGTACAGCTTGAACGCCGTCGCGTACGCGGGCGCGCAGGCGTTGCCGAACACGGTCGTGGCCTGCTGGTCGGTCAGCGTGGCCCCGGCGGCGGCATGGTCGCTGGAGCCGATGCGCGCGCCGAACACCTGCCGCATGACGTCCAGCATGTGCTGCCGCTGGGCGGGGGAGACCGTCCTCCACCACAGGCAGTCCACGTGCGAGAGGCTGCCGTCCTGGTGGTTCTCGTTGGCCGCGGCGGTCCTGCCGGGCGCGACCGTCTTCGTGCCGCCCGGCTTGGACGGGGTGGTGTACCAGGGGCACGGGCCGCCGGGCACGCGCTTGTCCTGGGTGATGCAGGTGAGCAGTTCGGCCTCGTTGCCCAGGTTGCCGAATCCGACGCTGAGCCAGGGCGCGCGTCCGCCGAGGCAGTCGGGAAGGTTCGCCGGGGACGAGGTGACCTTCTTGCCGGGTGCCGCGGTGTTGCCCCACCAGCAGTTCTGGGTGTTGCCGGGGAAGGCGTCCCACCAGAAGTCCACGCCGTTCGGGGCGACGGCCTTGGTGGGGGAGACGCCCATGACGTTGCCGTAGAACCTGTTGCGGTAGGACGTGGAGACCGTGAGCGGGTTGCAGCCGGGAATGTCCTTGCGGTCGCCGCACACCGCCGCGTCCGGGGACGAGAACAGCATCGGCCCGCGCCGCCAGTTGTCGTAGAAGTGGTTCTCGCGGACGACGTTGTCGTTGCCGCCCGCGATCCACAGGCCCGTCCCCACAGGCACCGGGACGGACGGCGAGACGTCCGAGCCGGGCAGGTACGGGTTGAAGTTGTTGGAGTAGAAGTTGTTGGCCTCGACCAGGTCGCCCTGCTGCGGGAAGCCGGGGTGGCCCGCCGCCGTGAACACGTCCGTGGTGAAGCCGAGGGCGTTCTCGTAGAAGTTGTTGTGGTCGACGTGGGTGGCCGAACCGTTCGTCCCCGAGTAGCCGCTCGTGTTGTGGTGCGAGTCGCAGTAGCGGATCTCCTGGCTGTACCGGAACGCCGGGTACCACTTGGTGTCGCGTCCGGCTGAGGTCTTGGCCCCCGCGCCCGGGTAGAGGCCGGAGTCACCGCTTCCGGCGGCCTCGCAGTTCTGCACGAGACCGTGGTCCTCCACGAACGTCAGGACGCCGTACTCGCCCGAGTAGAACGCCTTGAACCGGTCGAGCAGGTAGCCGTCCGTCTCCAGGACGTAGATCCCGTGTTCGTTCGCATGGCGGACGTTCACGTTCCGCAGGACGAACCCGTCGGCGCGGTCGACGCGGAGGCCGACGTCCTTGGCGGAGCCGCGCGGGCCGCCGTTGCCGGAGGCGACGCGTCCGGCGTCCACGACGACGTCGTCGGCGCTGACGCCCGACCCCTCCAGTTGCAGGTTGCACCGGACGCAGGACCCGAGGTTGGGGATTCCGTGCCGGTCCACCAGCGGCGGGTCGGGGTCCTTCGCGGAACCGGGCGTCCGGCCCATGACGGCGATGAGATTGGCGTCGTTCTGGCACCGGTACTCACCCAGGTAGGAGTACGCCCCGGACAGCAGTTCGTACTGCTCGCAGGCCGGGTCGTGGGAGAGCGCCTTGCGGGCCGTCGGCTCGGTGTACACCCCCGGCAGCACGACCACGCGGTCGTTGTTGCCGGACGCCGTGACCGCCGGCTGGATCTCGCGGAACGAGCAGCGCGCGAACAGCGCCTTGTTGGTCTTCCACAGGGCGTCCGCCTCCGCCCTGCCGAGCTTCCTGTGGTCGTGCGGGCGGATGTGGTACCCCACGCGCAGGGCCTTGTCGATGGACGCGCGCAGGCGTTTCAGCGAGTCGGACTGGCACACCACGTGCGTCCGGCTGCCCGGCTGGAGCGCGGAGGCCAGGGACCGCGCGGCCGGAACCTTCCCGCCCGCGCAGGGGCTGACCGAGCAGTCCGGCTTCGGGTCGGGCCAGTAGGAGGGGCGTTCGATGTGGGCCCGGGCCGGGGCGGTCAGCCCCGCCAGCACCAGGCAGGCGGACAGGAGGATCGTCAGCGGAGTCAGCAGCCGTCGGGGGGTGGGTCTGCTCACCGGGGGTTCCCTTCGTCCTGCGGCGGGGATCCGAGTGCGACAAAAGGGGTGTTTCGAAATTGCCGTGACGGTTTCACGCCAGTGGGGTGCGGTCAAGCGCCCGGTAAGCCCGTTAAGCTGCCGTGACATGGCGTTTCCATGGATGTCCGGCAGTGCGACCGGCGTCGGCTCCCACCCGGGCGGCGACCCGGCCGAGGCCCTGCGGATCGTGTTCGGCGAGGTGGCGCAGCTGCCGCACCTGCCCGAGCTGCCCGCGCGCGGCCCCGGCGCCGACATGATCGGCCGCACCGCCGGGATGCTCGTCGAGCTGCCCGTGCGGGTCGAGCCGTCCGGCTGGCGCTTCGGCGACCGGCCCGGCCGCGACAACCGGCGCGCCGCCGACCACCTCCGGCACGACCTGGACGTCCTGGAGGAGGTGGCCGAGGGGTACGCCGGGCCGTTCAAGATCCAGGTCTGCGGGCCGTGGACGCTGGCCGCCGCGATCGAGCTGCCGAACGGCCAGCGCGCGCTGCGCGACCCCGGCGCCGTCCGCGACCTCACCTCCTCCCTGGCCGAGGGCGTCGCGCGGCACGTCGCGGACGTCCGCCGCGCCGTCCCGGGCGCCGAGATCCTGCTCCAGCTCGACGAGCCGAGCCTGCCCGCCGTCCTCGCCGGACGCGTCCGGACCGCCAGCGGCCTGTCGACCCTGCGCCCGGTCGAGGGCCCGGTCGCCGAGCAGGGCCTGCGGGAGGTCTTCGAGGCCGCGGGCGACGTCTTCCCGCTCGTCCACTGCTGCGCCTCGGACGTGCCGTTCGGGCTGCTGCGCGGGGCCGGGGCCAAGGGCATCTCGGTCGACCTGCGGCGCGTCCCCGGGCGGGACGACGACGCGGTGGGCGAGGCCATCGACGCCGGCGTGGCCCTGTTCCTCGGCGTCGTCCCGGGCACGGACGCGCCGCTGCCACCGCTCGCGAAGACCGCCGAGCCCGTCCGGGAGCTGTGGCGCAGGCTCGGTTTCCCGGCCGCGACGCTCGGCGACCAGGTCGTCGTGACGCCCGCCTGCGGCATGGCCGGTGCGTCCCCCCGCTACGTGCGCGCGGCGCTGGCCCGGTGCCGGGAAACGGCGCGTATGCTCCACGAGGCCGACGGGTAGGCGGTCCGGGCGCCGCCGTCCGGACCGGGCGCGACACCCCGCCCCGGGCCCCGGAAATGTCGGTGGGGCGCGCAAGAATAGGGGCATGACCTTGAGCGACGGTGTTTCGGAAGGCGGGGTTCCGGCGGACGCGCGGCACACGCACGCGCGGCTGAGCCAGGAGATCGACGACGCCAACTACCGGTACTACGTGCTCGACCAGCCGACGCTGACCGACGCGCAGTACGACGCGAAGATGCGCGAGCTCCAGACCCTCGAGGCCGACCACCCCGAGCTGGTCACGCCCGACTCGCCCACCCAGCGGGTCGGCAGCCCCTTCGTCACCGACTTCGCGACGGTGGCGCACCTGGAGCCCATGCAGAGCCTCGACAACGCGATGAACGCGGACGAGCTGCTGGAGTGGAACGACCGGGTCGTCAAGGAGGTCGGCGAGGGCCGGGCGTCCTACCTGTGCGAGCTCAAGATCGACGGCCTGGCGGTCGCGCTGACCTACCGCAACGGCGTGCTGGAGCGCGCCGCCACCCGCGGCGACGGCCGCACCGGTGAGGACATCACGCTCAACGTCCGCACGATCGACGCCGTCCCGGACCGGCTCGCCGGCGAGGGCTGGCCCGAGGTGCTGGAGGTCCGGGGCGAGGTCTTCCTGCCGGTCGAGGGCTTCGAGAAGGTCAACGAGGTCCAGGTCGAGCAGGGCAAGGAGCCGTTCGCCAACCCGCGCAACGCCGCCGCCGGCTCGCTCCGCCAGAAGGACCCGCGGGTCACCGCGTCCCGTCCGCTGAGCATGCTCGTGCACGGGTTCGGCGCGTGGGAGGGCGGCGAGCGGCCGACGTCCCAGGCCGGGACGTACGAGACGATGAAGTCGTGGGGGCTGCCCACCAGCGACCGCTACCGGGTCTTCGAGACGCTCGACGAGGTCCGCGAGTACATCTCCCACTACGGCGAGCACCGGCACGACCCGGCGTACGAGATCGACGGCGTGGTGGTGAAGGTCGACCAGTTCACCCTGCAGCGGCGGCTCGGCTCCACCTCGCGCGCGCCGCGCTGGGCGATCGCCTGGAAGTACCCGCCGCAGGAGGTCAACACCAAGCTGCTCGACATCAAGGTCGGCGTCGGGCGCACCGGGCGGGTCACCCCCTACGGCGTGATGGAGCCGGTGAAGGTCGCCGGGTCCACCGTCGAGCGCGCCACCCTGCACAACGCGGGCGAGGTCAAGCGCAAGGGCGTGCTGATCGGCGACACCGTCGTGCTGCGCAAGGCGGGCGACGTGATCCCGGAGATCGTCGCGCCGGTCACCGGCCTGCGCGACGGCTCGGAGCGCGAGTTCGAGATGCCGACGCACTGCCCCGACTGCGGCACCGAGCTGGCGTACGAGAAGGAGGGCGACGCCGACATCCGCTGCCCGAACGCCCGGTACTGCCCCGCTCAGCTGCGTGAGCGCGTGTACTACCTGGCCAGCCGCAAGGCGCTCGACATCGACGCGCTCGGCTACGTGGCGGCGACCGCGCTCACCCAGCCCCTGGAGCCGAAGGACCCGCCGGTCACCAACGAGGGCGACCTGTTCCACCTGACCGTCGAGCAGCTGCTGCCGATCCGCAGCATGGTGCTCGACCAGGAGACCGGCACCCCGAAGGTCGACCCCAAGACCGGCGAGGACAAGGTCGTCACGTTCTTCGCCAACCTCGACGGCGAGCCGAAGAAGACCGTCGAGCTGCTCTTCGAGTCGCTGGAGAAGGCGAAGCGGCAGCCGCTGTGGCGGGTGCTGGTCGCCCTGTCGATCCGGCACGTCGGCCCCCGCGCCGCCCAGGACCTCGCCCGCGCCCTGCGCTCGATGGACGCCATCGCGAACGCCACCGAGGAGGAGCTCGCCGAGGTGGACGGCGTCGGGCCGACGATCGCCGCGTCCATCAAGGACTGGTTCGCCGTCGACTGGCACCGCGAGATCGTCGAGAAGTGGCGCGCCGCCGGGGTGCGGATGGCCGACGAGGGCGCGGACGAGGGCCCGCGCCCGCTGGACGGCGTGACCGTGGTGATCACCGGTTCGCTGGAGCGCTACAGCCGCGACTCGGCGAAGGAGGCGGTGGAGCGGCTCGGCGGCAAGGTCTCCGGCTCGGTGTCGAAGAAGACCGACTTCGTCGTCGTGGGGGACAGCCCCGGGTCCAAGTACGACAAAGCCGTCAAACTCGGCGTTCCCGTGCTGGAAGAGGACGGATTCGGCGTCCTGCTCGCCGACGGGCCGGATGCGGCCAAGGCCGTAACCGAACGCACCGAGGACTGACCTGCGGTGACATCGTCAGTGGTGACCAGCGGGTAGTTACTTAAGGGTACTTTTCGACTACCTACTGGTAGCATGGCCCGGCGGGGAGGGCATAACGGTACGTACCCATCCGGTTCCGCGAAGTTGACCGCAAGCCGTACTCTCCCACCTATCACGGCGGACTCCGGGGCCGATCCTCCGGCTCCCGGGTCCCTTTTCCGCCGCACCGCCAGGGGATGACCTCCCGGACCCCCGAGGAAGTGATGAAGGACCCGAACAGCACGCGGAACACCTCGCCGCGCCGGGGCTCCCCGCTGTGGATCTTCTTCGCCGTCAGCATCGGGCTGGGCGCCGCCGCGGGCGCGGCGGCGCTCGCCGGGCTCGCCCGCGCCGACCTGGACGCCCTGGTCGGCAACCCCGTCTTCTGGCTCCTCGGCGCCTTCATCGTGGTGGGCGAGCTGCGCCCGATCATCGCCCCCGGCCTCACCGAGACCAGCGGCGCGACCACCTCGACCACCTTCTCCATCGCGGCCCTGCTGTACGCGGGGCTGCCGGTCGCCGCGACGCTCCAGGCCACCGCCGCGATCACCTGCGGGATCTTCCGCGGCCGCAGCCCGCACCGGATCGCCTTCAACGCCGCCCAGTACATCCTCAGCCTGGGCGCGTCCGCGCTGGTGCTCCGCGCCTTCGGGATCCACCCCTCGCCCACCGCCCTGTGGGTGCCGGGCGGCCGCGACCTGCCCGCCATCGCGCTCGTCGGGGCCGCCTACTTCGTCACCAACCTCACCCTCGTCGGGTCGGCCATCGCGCTGCACGAGCGGATCTCCCTCGTCCGCGCGGTCCGCTGGGACCTGCCGTACCAGGTCCTCGTCCACCTGGCGCTGCTCGGCCTCGCGCCGCTGATGGTCATCGCCATGGACCGGTCGGCCGCGTTCGTCCCGCTGATCGTGCTGCCGTTCATCGCGGTGTACCTGAACGCCTCGGTGTCGGTGCGGCGGGAGCACCAGGCCCTGCACGACGGGCTCACCGGGCTGCCGAACCGCAAGCTGCTCATCACCCGCACCGAGAGCGCGATCGCCCAGCTCGGCCGGCCGCCGGGCCGTGCCGCCGGGGCCGCCCGGGCCGCGCGCGGGCCGGCGGGCGGCGCGCTGCTGCGCCGCGGCGGCGACGAGACGGCCCGCCGGGTCGGGCTGTTCCTGCTCGACCTCGACCGGTTCAAAGAGGTCAACGACACCCTCGGGCACCCCACCGGCGACCGGCTCCTGCAACTGGTCGCGCACCGGCTGACGCACAGCGTCCGCCCCGGCGACCTGGTCGCCCGTCTCGGCGGCGACGAGTTCGCGGTGCTGCTGCCGACCGTCCGGGACGAGGCCGCCGCGCGCGAGGTCGCCGCCCGGCTGCGCGCCGCGCTCAGCGAACCCGTGCGCCTGGACGGGGTGTCGTTCGACCTGGAGGGCAGCGTCGGCATCGCGCTGTACCCCGACCACGCGCCCGACTTCGAGCTGCTGCTCCAGCGCGCCGACGTCGCGATGTACCACGCCAAGGGCAGCCGCACCGGCGTGGAGGTCTACTCGCCCGACCGCGACCGCAACTCGCCCGCCCGGCTCGGCCTGCTCGGCGACCTGCGCCGCGCGCTCGACCGGGGCGAGCTGGAGCTGCGCTACCAGCCCAAGATCGCGCTGCGGGACGGCCGGCTGGTCGGCATGGAGGCGCTGCTGCGCTGGCGGCACCCCGAGCGCGGCGTGCTCACCCCCGAGGAGTTCCTGCCGGTCGCCGCGCAGACCTACCTCATGCGCGCGATCACGCACGAGGTCGTCGACATGGCGCTCGCGCAGGCCGAGGCGTGGTGGTGGGAGGGGCTGACCGTCCAGATCTCGGTGAACGTCTCCGGCCGCGACCTGCTGGACGCCAACCTCGCCGAGACCATCGCCGAGGGCCTGGTCGCGCGCGACCTGCCCGCCGCCGCGCTCCAGCTGGAGATCACCGAACGGGTGCTGACCGGCGAGCCCGCGGCCGCCTCGGGCACCGTCGCGGCCCTCACCGACCTCGGCGTCGCGCTCAGCCTGGACGACTTCGGCACCGGGTACTCGTCGCTGGTCCGGCTGAAGCGGCTGCCGATCGAGGAGGTCAAGATCGACTCCTCGTTCGTGCGCCGGCTCACCGGCTCCCCGGACGACGCGGTCATCGTCCGCTCGGTGGTGGAGCTGGTCGGCACGCTCGGCCTGCGCTCGGTCGCCGAGGGCGTCGAGGACGCGCAGACCGCCGCGCTGCTGCGCGAGATGGGCTGCGACGCCGCCCAGGGCTGGCACTTCGCCCGCCCGATGGACGCCGTCCGGGCCACCGCCTACCTGCGCCAGGGCGCCCACGCCGCCGGGGCGGCCGGCGAGGGCGACGCGCCTCTCGACGGCCGCCCGGCGCCGGTGGGCCGCCAGTGATCCGGCTCACGGCCGGACGCCCCGGGCCGGCGGGCGGGACGCCGTAGCGGCGGCGCGCCGGTCGATCCGGGGTCGTGCGGACGAGGGCCGGCACGTGCGGACGAGCGGCCAGCACGTGCGGACGAGGGACCGACACGTGCGGACGGGGCGTCGGTCCGTGCGGCCGAGGGGTCAGTAGCGACGGCGCAGTTCCGGGTCCTCGTAGTAGCGCTCCTCGCGGACGGCGGGGGGCGGCGCGACCGGACGGCGCCGCGCGCTGACGATGCGGACGATGCCGATGACCAGCCCCAGCAGCCCGCCGAGCATGAGGATGATGCCGACCACGCGGATGTCCACACCACTGAACTGGTAGTCGACCGCGTAGGACAGGATGGCGCCGATGATGATCAGGGCGATACTGCCGCCGATGGTCACCGCGATCTCCTTCCGTTGCCGAAGTTGCTCCCTGTCCGTTCCCCGAGGACGCGGTTGAAACGGAAACCGGCCGTTCCACCCGCCGGCGGGCGCGGCGGGCGTGCCGGGGCGGGGAGCCGCGGGCGCGGCCGATCATGCTGGGTAAACGAGTCGGGCCAGACGACCGGGACCCATAGGATGAGGGGGAATCCAGTCAACCCGTAGGAACGAGTCCGCACATGTCCGCGATCACCCGAGCCGAGGTCGCGCACCTCGCCCGGCTGTCCCGGCTGGCGCTCGGCGAGGACGAGCTCGACCATCTCGCCGCCCAGCTCGACCAGATCATCTCCGCGGTCGCGCGGGTCCAGGAGGTCGCGGCGGAGGACATCCCGCCGACCTCGCACGCGCTGCCGCTGACCAACGTCTACCGGGCCGACGAGAACCGGCCCTCGCTGACCCCGGAGCAGGCGCTCGCCGGCGCCCCGGCGGCCGAGGAGCAGCGCTTCCGGGTACCGCGGATCCTGGACGAGGAGGCGTGAGCGTGAGCGAGCTGATCGGGAAGGGCGCCGCCGAGCTCGGCGGGCTGATCGCCTCCGGCGAGACCTCCGCCGCGGAGGTCGCCGCCGCCCACCTGGACCGGATCGAGGCCGTGGACGACCAGGTCCACGCGTTCCTGCACGTCGACCGCGAGGCCGTGCTCGCGCAGGCGCGGGCGGTGGACGAGCGCCGCGCCGCGGGCGAGGAGCTGGGTCCGCTGGCGGGCGTGCCCGTCGCGCACAAGGACGTCTTCACCACCAAGGACATGCCGACCACCGCCGGGTCCAGGATCCTGGAAGGCTGGCGGCCGCCCTACGACGCGACCGTGACCGCGCGGCTGCGCGCCGCCGGGATGGTCATCCTCGGCAAGACCAACATGGACGAGTTCGCCATGGGGTCGTCCACCGAGAACAGCGCGTTCGGGCCGTCCCGCAACCCGTGGGACCTCACCCGCATCCCCGGCGGCTCGTCCGGCGGGTCGTCGGCGGCGGTCGCGGCCTACGAGGCCCCGCTGTCCACCGGCACCGACACCGGCGGCTCGATCCGCCAGCCCGCCGCGGTCACCGGCCTGGTCGGCATGAAGCCGACCTACGGCGGCGCGTCCCGGTACGGCATGATCGCGTTCGCGTCGTCGCTGGACACCCCGGGCCCGTTCGCCCGCAGCGTGCTGGACGCCGCGCTCATGCAGGCCGCGTTCTCCGGCCACGACCCGATGGACTCCACCTCGATCGACGCGCCCGTCCCGCCGGTCGTGGACGCGGCCCGCCGCGCCGACGTCAACGGCCTGCGCGTCGGCGTCGTCAAGGAGTTCGCCGGCGAGGGCTACCAGCGGGGCGTGCTGAACCGCTTCGACGAGACCGTCGAGCTGCTGGAGTCGATGGGCGCCAAGGTCGTCGAGGTGTCGTGCCCGCACTTCACCTACGCGATGCCCGCCTACTACCTGATCGCGCCGTCGGAGTGCTCGTCCAACCTGGCCCGCTTCGACGCGATGCGGTTCGGCCTGCGCGTCGGCGACGACGGTGTGCGCAGCGCCGAGGAGGTCATGGCGCTGACCCGCGCCGAGGGCTTCGGCGCCGAGGTCAAGCGGCGCATCATGCTCGGCACCTACGCCCTGTCGTCGGGCTACTACGACGCCTACTACGGCAAGGCCCAGCAGGTCCGCACCCTGATCATGCGCGACTTCGAGGCCGCGTTCGAGCAGGTGGACGTGCTGATCTCGCCGACCACCCCGACCACCGCCTTCCCGATCGGCGAGCGCGCCGACGACCCGATGGCGATGTACCTGGCCGACCTGTGCACCATCCCGGCCAACCTGTCGGGCAACCCGGCGATCTCGGTGCCGTGCGGCCTGGCCGACGAGGACGGCCTGCCGGTCGGCCTGCAGATCATGGCGCCGGTGCTGGCCGACGACCGCGTCTACCGGGTGGGCGCGGCCCTGGAGAAGGCCCTGGAAGACCGCTGGGGCGGCCCGCTGCTGGCGAAGGCCCCGAAGCTGGAGGCGGGCGAGTGAGCGTGGAGACGCCGATGAAGTACGACGAGGCGCTGGCGCGCTTCGAGCCGGTGCTGGGCATCGAGACCCACATCGAGCTGGGCACCGCGTCCAAGATGTTCTGCGGCTGCCGCACCGAGTTCGGCGCCGAGCCGAACACCCAGGTCTGCCCGGTCTGCCTCGGCCTGCCGGGCTCGCTGCCGGTGACCAACAAGGCCGCGATCGAGGGCATCATCAAGATCGGCCTGGCGCTGAACTGCGACATCGTAGAGTGGTGCCGGTTCGCCCGGAAGAACTACTTCTATCCGGACATGCCGAAGAACTACCAGATCTCCCAGTACGACGAGCCGCTGTGCGTCGACGGCCACCTGGACGTCGAGGTCGACGGCGAGACGTACCGGATCGAGATCGAGCGCGTCCACATGGAGGAGGACACCGGCAAGTCGCTGCACGTCGGCGGCGAGACCGGGCGCATCCACGGCGCCGACCACTCCCTGGTGGACTACAACCGCGCGGGCATCCCGCTGGTCGAGATCGTCACCAAGCCGATCACCGCGACCGGCGACAAGGCGCCGCTGGTGGCCCGCGCGTACGCCACCGAGCTGCGCGACCTGGTCCGCTCGCTCGGCGTCTCGGACGTGAAGATGGAGCAGGGCTCGATGCGCTGCGACGTCAACGTGTCCCTCATGCCGCGCGGCGCGTCCGAGTGGGGCACCCGCACCGAGACCAAGAACGTCAACTCGCTCCGGTCGGTTGAGCGGTCCGTCCGGTCCGAGATCGAGCGGCAGGCGGGCGTGCTCGCCGCCGGCGGCCGGATCACCCAGGAGACCCGGCACTTCCAGGAGGCGACCGGCACCACCACCAGCGGCCGCTCCAAGGAGGAGGCGCAGGACTACCGGTACTTCCCGGAGCCCGACCTCATCCCGATGGCGCCGCCGCGCGAGTGGGTCGAGGAGCTGCGCGCGACGCTGCCCGAGCTGCCCGCCGCGCACCGCCGCCGCGTCCAGGCCGAGTGGGGCCTCACCGACCTGGAGCTGCGCGACGTCGTCAACGCCGGCGCGCTCGTCCTGATCGAGGACACCGTCAAGGCCGGCGCGGACGCCGCGTCCGCCCGCAAGTGGTGGATGAACGAGCTGTCCCGCCGCGCGACCGAGCAGTCCGTCGAGCTCGCCGACCTGCCGATCACGCCGGAGCAGGTCGCCCGCGTCCAGGCGATGGTCGCCGCCAAGGAGCTCAACGACAAGCTCGCCCGCAAGGTCTTCGAGGGCGTCCTCGCCGGTGAGGGCACGCCCGACGAGGTCGTCGCCGCGCGCGGCCTCAAGGTCGTGTCCGACGACGGCGCGCTGGAGTCGATCATCGACGAGGTGATCGCCGCCAACGCCGACGCCGCCGACAAGGTCCGCTCCGGCAAGGTCGCCGCCGTCGGCGCCCTGGTCGGCGCGGTCATGAAGGCCAGCCGGGGCCAGGCCGACGCCGCCCGCGCCCGCGAGCTCCTCCTCAAGAAGCTCGACCAGTCCTGACCCACCTCCGACGGCCGCCGCCCCACCCAGGGCCGGCGGCCGTCGCCGTCTCCACCGGGCGGGTCAGTGGAGGGGGATGAGGAGGATTCGGTCGTCGTTCTTCTTGGGGTCGCCTCGGCCGTCGCGGTTGCTGGTGGAGACCCAGAGGTTGCCGTCGGGGGCGCGGACGACGGCGCGGAGGCGGCCGTAGGCGCCGTTGAAGTAGGCGATCGGCGTGCTGACCTTGCCGTTGTCCAGGGGGATCTGCCAGAGGCGGGTGCCGCGGAGGGCGGCGGCCCAGAGCGAGCCGCGGGCGTAGGCGAGGCCGGACGGGGACGCCTCGGACGTCGGCCAGGTCAGGAGGGGGTTGGTGAAGCGGGAGTCCTTGCCGAAGCCCTCGACCTTGGGCCAGCCGTAGTTCCGGCCCTTCTGGATGAGGTTGATCTCGTCGAAGCGGTCCTGGCCGAACTCGGTGGCGTACATGCGGTTCGCGTCGTCCCAGGCCAGGCCCTGGACGTTGCGGTGGCCCATGGTCCAGACGGGTGAGCCGAACGGGTTGCCGGGAGCGGGCTTGCCGTCGGGTGTGACGCGCAGGATCTTGCCGCCGAGCGAGTCGCGGTCCTGCGCGAGCTCGGTGCGGTACGTCTCGCCGGTGCCGATGTAGAGCATGCCGTCAGGGCCGAAGGCGATGCGCCCGCCGTGGTGGTTCTGGCCCTTGGGCGCGCCGGTCAGCAGCGGCTGCGGCGCGCCGAGCCTGTCGCCGTCCAGGGTGAGGCGCGCCAGGCGGTTGTCGGTGGCGGACGTGAAGTACAGGTAGACGCGGTGGTCGCGGTCGAAGGACGGCGAGACCGCGACACCGAGCAGACCGCCCTCACCGGACGCCTCGACCCCCGGAATCCGGCCGAGGTCGGTCTTCTCGCCGTCCGGGGTGACACGGAGCAGGTGGGCGGTGTCGCGTTCGGTGACCAGGGCGTCGCGGTTCGGCAGGAACGCGATGGCCCACGGGACGGACAGTCCGGTCACCAGGTCGCGCGGCTCGCCCGGGACGGCCGAGCCCGGGGGCGGGGAGTCGGGGGCGGGCGAGACGGGCGGCGGGGTCTGCGCCGTGCGGGTGGGGCTGATGGAACCGCACCCGCCGAGCAGGACGGTCCCGAGGGCGGCGGCGAGCAGCCGCGCGCCCGCCCCGGACGAGCCGATGGTGCGCATAGGTTCATTCAATCCCCGGCCGGACCGCCCTCCAACCACCCCCGTCCGGTGTCCCGGCGGCCACTACGCAGCGTGACCTCCGGCGTGTCGCGCGAAGATCCGGTGATCTCGGCGAACACGCGGCGGGACCGGCGGTCGGGCCCGGCTTTGTCGCCGGGAGGACGCCCAGCCTCAATCGCTCCGTGACCTACGGAACGTACATTGAGCATCACGGTGATCCCGCCATGCAGCAACGTCGCTGTCCCACCGCCGGCGCAGCCGGAACGCTCCCGCCGCCGCCCCCACGGCCGACCGCGTCACGGGGCACGATCCACCCGGCATCGGGCGTTGACCCTGCGACCGGCGGGTGACCGGGGGGACGACGCAACGGGTGCGCGGCAGAGCGCGCCGGGGACCGAGAGGTCCCGAGGGGCAGGAGGGACACGGCGCGATGAGCGGCGAGAGGGCCAGACGGCTGCCGCCCTGGGCGGTTCCGGTCGGCATGGTCGCGGTCATCGGCGTGCTCTACGCCGTGGGCTCGCTGCTCGGCTGGGGCGGCCCCGCCTATCTCGGCTGGGCCGAGACGGCCGCCGCTGCCGCCGCCGCGACGTGCCTGCTGCCGCTGGCGCTGCGCCGCGTCCGGCCCGTCCCCGCGGACACGGGCCTGCCGGAGGACGACGAGCCTCCCGACGTGCCCGAACCCGCCGACGTGCCCGAGCCCGTGCCCGCGCAGGCGTCCTGGCGGTGGTTCGGGATCGCGGCCGCCGCCTGGGGGATCGGCGCGCTCAGCCGCACCCTGTCGGCGATGCTGCACGGCGGCGGGACGCTCGCGCTCTCGGTCACCGACCCGTTCTACCTGGTGGCGATGTTCGCGCTGGTCACGGGCCTGGTCCTGCCGATCAGGCCGCCGCGTTCGGCGCGGCTGTGGACGCGGTACGCCGCCGACACCTACGTCTGCGTCGCCGGGCTGTTCGTGCTCGGCTGGGTGTCGCTGTTCGGGACGCTGTTCCACCGGTCCGGCGAGTCGCCGGGCGAGTTCCTCCTCGAACTGCTGTATCCGCTGCTCGGAACGATCCTGGTCTGCGGATCGCTGCCGTTCGTGCTGGGCACGTCGCGCGGTGACCGGCGGCCGGCGTGGCTGGCGTACGGCGCGCTGACGGCGTTCGCGGGCGCGGACGTCGTGACCACGGTCGTCCGGCTGCGCGGCGGCGCCCCCGCCGACGACCCGGCCGACATCCTGCGGCTGGCCGGGCTGCTGCTGCTCGTCCTGGTGCCGTGGCTGCCGGGCGACCCGGCCGCGGTCCCGGCCCGTCCCCGGCGCGGCCGGATGATCGGCCCGGGGCTCGCCACCGCCGCCGTCGCGGCGCTCGCCGCGCTGTTCGTCACCGGCCACTCGCTGACCGGGCGGTCCGGGATCGACCCGGTGGTGCCGATCGTCGCGGGGACGGCCACGCTCGTCCTGCTCGTCCGGCTGGCGGGGCTGCTGCGCGAGAACGACGCGCTGCGCCGCGCGGTAGAGACCGGCGAGGACCACTTCCGCGCGCTGTCGGAGAGCATCAACGACGCGGTGCTGATCTGCGACCTGGACGCGGTCGTCCAGTACGCGAGTGCGGGTGCGCTGCGCACCTACCGCTACGAGGCGGCCGAGCTGCTGGGCCGTCCGCTCGGCGAGATCATCCACCCGGAGGACCTGCCGCGCGTCCGCGAGGTGTTCGCCTCGTTCCTCGCCGGGGACGGCGACGCCGCGACGGCGGCGCTGCCCGACCCGGCCTCCGACCTGCTTCCCGACGTGGAGGCGGACGACGACCTGGACGACGGTCCGCCGCCGCTGCTGGCCGGGCGGTTCCCCGGCCGGTCGCTGCGGGTGGCGTGCCGGGTCCGGGCCGCGGACGGCACCTGGCTGCCGACCGAGTCGACCGTGTCGCGCTACAGCGGCGCGGGCGGCGCGCCCGGACGGCTGCTGGTCACCACCCGCGACCTGTCCGAGCAGGCCGCGCTGCAGCGCCAGGTCGCGCACCTGACCTTCCACGACGGCCTGACCGGCCTGCCGAACCGCGCGTACTTCGAGGAGCGCACCCGCGAGGTGCTGTCCCGGCTGGAGCATCCCGCCGCGCGGCGCGGCGAGGACGGCGAGCCGGGCGGCAAGGGCACCGTCGCGGTCGTCTTCGTCGACCTGGACGGCTTCACCGACATCAACGACTCGGCCGGGCACGCCGCGGGCGACCAGGTCCTGGCGCAGGCGGCGCGGCGGCTGCGCGGCACCGTCCAGGCCGACGACACGGTGGCGCGCTGGGGCGGCGACGAGTTCGCCGTCATGCTGCAGCTCCCGGGCAGCGACTCGCAGGTGGCGGTCGAGCTCGCCGAGCGGCTGCTGCGCGTCCTGTCGACCGAGCCGTACCGGGTGGGCAGCAAGAACATCGCGCTCACCGCGAGCGTGGGCATCGCGTTCACTGGCGACTCCGACCCGCTGGACGGCCCGGACGCCCGGCCCGGAGCGCGCCGGGACGAGGCGGGCGGCGCGGCGGCGGCGCGGCGCAGCGCGGCCGACCTGATCCGCAACGGCGACCTGGCGATGGCGCGGGCCAAGGAGCTCGGCGGCGGACGCGTCGAGGTGTTCGCGCCGCACATGCACGCCGACGCGGTACGCCGGCTCGAACTCGGCAGCGACCTGCAGCGGGCGCTCGCCGAGGAGGAGTTCGCGGTCGAGTTCCAGCCGGTCGTGGAGCTCGGCACGTCCCGGGTGACCGGGGTGGAGGCGCTGGTCCGCTGGTGGCGGGGGAGCGAGCCGGTCCCGCCGGAGGAGTTCATCGGCCCGGCCGAGGAGTCCGGCCTGATGATCCCGCTCGGCGACTGGGTGCTGCACGAGGCGTGCCGGGAGGTGGCGCGCTGGCGCGCGGACTCCTGGGACATCGGCCTGTCGGTGAACTTCACCGCCCGGCAGATCGCCGCTCCCCGGTTCGTGGAGTCGGTCGCGGCGGCGCTGGAGCAGACCGGCCTGCCGCCGCACGCGCTGACCCTGGAGGTCCGCGAGGAGGTGCTCGTCGAGGACGGCGGGCACAACGTGGAGCGGCTGTCGCGCCTGCGCGACCTGGGCGTCCGGCTCGCGATCGACGACTTCGGCACCGGGTACGCCTCGCTGGCCTACCTGGGGCAGCTCCCGGTGGACATCATCAAGATCGACCCGTCGTTCGTGGCCGGGCTCGGCCGGGACGAGACGCTCACCCTGCTCACCCGGACGATCGTCCGGCTCGGCCGTGACCTCGGTCTCACCGTGGTGGCCGAGGGCATCGAGCGGCCCGAGCAGCTGGAGCTGCTGCGCGAGATGGACTGCCCGCGCGGGCAGGGCTTCCTGGTGGCGCGTCCGATGGCCGCCGGACGGGTCGAGTCGCTCGTCCGCACCAATCTGCGGGGCACTCCGGGCGCGATCGACCTGCCGCTGGAAGGCTCCGCGCTCACCACCTGACGGCCGTCCGGCAAGCGCCGCGACGGCCGGTCCCCGACACTCAGCCGACGTCTCGGCGGCCACCTGCCGATCCACCCGCATCTCATATGGTGAGATAAAGTGTCCAAGGATTTGACCGGCGGGTGGAACGTCGGCCAGAGTGGTCACCGTGCAGAGCTTCTCCATCATTCTCGTAGTACTTGGTCGGCGCGCAGGCTGATCAAGCACTCCCACCTGCGCGCTTCCCTCGACCGCCATCCGGGCGGGCGGGGGTTTTTTGTTGGCCGAGTGCACCCGAAGCGCACCCGCGACCGCTGGACGCGGGCCTGTCCCCAAGGAATCGGAACCATGACGACCGAACAGATGACGGGAGCCCAGGCGCTGGTCCGCGCCCTGGAGAACGTCGGCGTCGACACCGTGTTCGGCATCCCGGGCGGCGCGATCCTCCCGGCCTACGACCCGCTCTTCGACTCCCGCAAGATCCGGCACATCCTGGTCCGGCACGAGCAGGGGGCGGGGCACGCGGCGCAGGGCTACGCGGCGGTGACCGGGAGGGTCGGGGTGTGCATGGCCACCAGCGGCCCCGGCGCCACGAACCTGGTGACGCCCATCTCCGACGCCTACATGGACTCGACCCCGATGGTGGCGATCACCGGTCAGGTGGCCACCTCGCTGATCGGGACCGACGGCTTCCAGGAGGCCGACATCTCCGGCATCACGATGCCGATCACCAAGCACAACTTCCTGGTCACCCAGCCCGAGGACATCGCCCGGACGATCGTCGAGGCGTTCCACATCGCCTCCACCGGACGGCCCGGCCCGGTCCTGGTCGACATCGCCAAGGACGCCCTGCAGGCCACGTTCGGGTTCGAGTGGCCCGTCCAGATGCGGCTGCCCGGGTACCGGCCGGTCACCCGCCCGCACTCCAAGCAGGTCCGCGAGGCGGCCAAGCTGATCGTCGAGGCTGAGCGGCCCGTCCTGTACGTCGGGGGCGGCGTGCTGAAGGCGAACGCGGCCGCCGAGCTGAAGGTGCTCGCCGAGCTGACCGGCGCGCCGGTCGTCACCACCCTGATGGCGAAGGGCGCGCTGCCCGACAGCCACCCGCTGCACATGGGCATGCCGGGCATGCACGGCAGCGTCGGCGCGGTCGGCGCGCTGCAGCGGTCGGACCTGCTGGTCGCGCTGGGCGCCCGGTTCGACGACCGGGTCACCGGCAAGCTGGACGACTTCGCGCCGGGCGCCAAGGTCGTGCACGCCGACATCGACCCGGCCGAGATCTCCAAGAACCGGCACGCCGACGTCCCGATCGTCGGCGACGCCCGCGAGGTGATCGCGGACC
The DNA here is from genome assembly GCF_040675125.1 of Spirillospora sp. NPDC049652. NCBI lineage: Bacteria > Bacillati > Actinomycetota > Actinomycetes > Streptosporangiales > Thermomonosporaceae > Spirillospora > Spirillospora sp. NPDC049652. The sequence goes on from NZ_JBFAOF010000019.1 coordinate 20,499, forward strand.
TGGTGGTCGCGGTCCAGGCCGAGCACGACGCCGGCCGGCGCGGCGACTACACCGCCTGGTGGCGGCAGCTGGAGGCGTGGCGCACGACCTACCCGCTCGGCTACGACCTGCCCGAGGACGGCGGCCTGTCGCCGCAGTACGTCATCGAGCGGATCGGCCAGATGGCCGGGCCGGACGCCTACTACGTCGCGGGCGTCGGCCAGCACCAGATGTGGGCCGCGCAGTTCATCAAGTACGAGCGTCCGGGCGCGTTCCTGAACTCGGGCGGCGCGGGCACGATGGGCTTCTCGGTCCCGGCCGCGATGGGCGCCAAGGTCGGCCGGCCCGACTCGGCGGTCTGGTCCATCGACGGCGACGGCTGCTTCCAGATGACCAACCAGGAGCTCGCCACCTGCGCGATCGAGGGCATCCCGATCAAGGTCGCGGTCATCAACAACGGCAACCTCGGCATGGTCCGGCAGTGGCAGACGCTCTTCTACGACGGCCGCTACAGCAACACGAACCTGCACTCCAAGCGCATCCCCGACTTCGTGAAGCTCGCCGAGGCGTACGGTTGCATCGGGCTGCGCTGCGAGCGTCCCGAGGACGTGGACGCGGTGATCGCCAAGGCCATGGAGATCAACGACGTCCCGGTCGTCATCGACTTCGTCGTGCACCAGGACGCCATGGTCTGGCCGATGGTCGCCGCCGGGACCACCAACGACGACATCAAGATCGCCCGGGACATGGCTCCCGACTGGGAGAACGGAGACTGACCCCGATGAGCCAACACACCCTCTCGGTGCTGGTGGAGAACACGCCGGGCATCCTGGCGCGGGTCGCGGCCCTGTTCTCGCGGCGCGGCTTCAACATCGAGTCGCTCGCGGTCGGCACGACCGAGCACCCCGACATCTCCCGCATGACGATCGTGGTGAACGTCGAGAGCCTGCCGCTCGAACAGGTCACCAAGCAGCTCAACAAGCTGATCAACGTGCTCAAGATCGTCGAGCTGGACCCGGGCCAGTCGGTCCAGCGCGAGCTGGTCCTGGTCAAGGTCCGCGCCGACGCCGAGACCCGCTCGCAGGTCCTGGAGACGGTGTCGCTGTTCCGCGCCAAGGTCGTGGACGTCGCGCCCGACGCCGTCACCATCGAGGCGACCGGCAACCGCGAGAAGCTGGACGCGTTCATCCGCGTGCTGGAGCCGTTCGGCATCAAGGAGCTCGTCCAGTCCGGCCTGGTGGCCGTCGGCCGCGGCGCGCGCTCCATCACCGACCGCTCGCTGCGCGCGATCGAGCGCTCCGCCTGACGACCACCGCGCGACCCGTTCGGGCGGCTCCGTTCGGCGACCCCGTTCGGCGACTGTCCGGCAACTCCTGTTCGGCACCGCCCGGCTGCGTCCGGCCAGGGCGATCCGCTCCGCACAACGAAAGGCACATAGAAGTGGCTGAGATGTTCTACGACGACGCCGCCGACCTGAGCGTCATCCAGGACCGGCACGTCGCCGTCATCGGATACGGCAGCCAGGGGCACGCCCACGCGCTGTCGCTGCGCGACTCCGGCGTCGACGTCCGCGTCGGCCTGCGCGAGGGCTCGGCCAGCCGGGAGAAGGCCGAGGCCGAGGGCCTGCGCGTGCTCACCCCGCGCGAGGCGGCCGAGGAGGCCGACCTGATCATGCTGCTCGCGCCGGACCACCACCACCGCGAGATCTTCGAGAACGACATCAAGCCCGCGCTGGTCGAGGGCGACGCGCTGTTCTTCGGCCACGGCTTCTCGATCCGCTACGGCCTGGTCGACCCGCCGGAGGGCGTGGACGTCGCCATGGTCGCGCCGAAGGGCCCGGGCCACCTGGTCCGCCGCCAGTTCACCGCCGGCCGCGGCGTCCCGGTGATCGTCGCGGTCGAGAAGGACGCCTCGGGCAAGGCCTGGGACCTCGCGCTCGCCTACGCCAAGGGCATCGGCGGCCTGCGCGCCGGCGGCATCCGGACCACCTTCACCGAGGAGACCGAGACCGACCTGTTCGGCGAGCAGGCCGTGCTCTGCGGCGGCGCGTCCGAGCTGGTCAAGACCGGTTTCGAGGTGCTGACCGAGGCGGGCTACCAGCCCGAGGTCGCCTACTTCGAGGTGCTGCACGAGCTCAAGCTGATCGTCGACCTCATGTACGAGGGCGGCGTCTCCAAGATGTACTGGTCGGTCTCCGACAACGCCGAGTACGGCGGCCTCACCCGCGGCCCGCGCGTGATCACGCCGGAGACCAAGAAGGCCATGCAGGCGATCCTCGGCGAGATCCAGTCCGGCGAGTACGCCAAGGAACTGATCAACGAGTTCGAGTCGGGCCAGGCGAAGTTCGCCGAGTACCGCAAGAACCTCGCCGCGCACCCGATCGAGGAGACCGGCGCCAAGCTGCGTCCGATGATGAGCTGGCTGAACGACTGACATCGTTCCCGGGCACGCGCAATTCCCGGGCATGCGGAAGGCGGGCGCTTCGGCGCCCGCCTTTCCGTTCTCCCGGGTCAGCGGATGAGGCGGCGGCGGATCCTGGTGCGCAGCGGCGCGGGCCTCGTCGCCGCCCGGACCAGCAGGGCCAGGTGGCCGCCGCTCCCGGTCAGGTGCAGGGCCGCCTCCAGATCGTGGCCCGGGACGGCCCGTGGCGTCTCGTCCACCTTGAACCCGGCCCCGCGGACGCCGCCGAACCGCGCCTCCCGGGTGACGCCGAGCGCGGTCGCCACGACGTGCACGTCCCAGCGTCCGGTCCCGAGGACGGCCGGATCGGCGATCGCCACGAAACCGCCGTCGCCGCCGTCGCCGCTGGGTTCGATGGTGAGCCGGTGCTCCGCCTCCGCCTCCCGGTCGCGCAGCAGGACCTCCACGGCGGTCCGGTGCGTCTCGACGCGTTCGACGGCGGCCCTGCCCGCGATGCGCACGCGGCCGTTCTTCCAGCCCGCCGTGTCCAGCCGGTGGTCGACGCCCACCTCGGCGGTGATGTCGGCGTCCTGCCGGGGGACGCCGCGCAGGTAGGGGTACACCGCGTAGACGCGTCCGCCGACGACGACCGCGCCGCTGGAGAGGCCCGCCGCCTCGTCCCGGATCAGCCGCTCCAGTTCGTCGTGCAGGCCGCGCTGGACGCAGAACGCGCGCATCCGGTATGCGACGGGCAGCCCGGCCCGCGCCTCGTCGCTCAGGCCGGACTCGCCGAGGACCCGCCGGGTGTCCGCCATGATCCGGTCCCGCTCCTCCCGGTCGAGGTCCAGGAAGCTCTGGTCGTACACGCGCAGGACGTCGTGCAGAACGCTGATCGTGCAGTCCGGGGTCACGAGGCTCTCCAGATCGGCCGGGTATCACGGTTACGGTAAAGGCCCGGGACGCTCCGGACCGTGAAATCGTCACAGCGTGTCGCGCCGATGGGCGTGCCGTCCGGGTTGCTCCGGTCCGTGGGCTTTCGCTCCGAGGACGGCCGGGCCGAGCCGGACCGGAAGCCGGAGATGGCCCGGCCGGGCGAGCCGTGGCTGGTAGCGTCCGGCGCGTGGCTGATCCGGTGACGGCAGGTGACGGCACGGATGCGGGGTGCTCTCGGTCGGAGGTCGCCGAGAGCGTCGGCCCGCGCGATGGGGGAGGCGCTCGGCCGCGGCTGCGGACCGGTGTCGCGGCGGCCCCGGCCCTGCTCGCCGCCGTCACGGCGGCGGTCTACTCGCTTTACGCGCTGCTGCGCCTGCACACGTTCCGGGCGAGCACCTACGACCTGGTCATCTTCGACCAGGCGCTGCGCTCCTACAGCCGCCTGCGGCCACCGATCGCGCCGGTGAAGGGCGTGCACAACGGGTTCGGGCCGGACTTCCCGATCCTCGGCGACCACTTCTCGCCGATCCTCGCGCTGATCGCTCCGTTCTACCGGCTGCACGACGGCCCGGCGACGCCGCTGGTCGCGCAGGCCGTGCTGTTCGCGCTGGCCGTCGTGCCGATCTGGCGGTTCACGCGCCGCCGCCTCGGCCCCGCCGCCGCGCTGTGCGCGTCGCTCGCGTACGCGCTGTCGTGGCCGATCGCCGAGGCGCTGCGGTTCGACTTTCACGAGGTCGCGTTCGCCCCGCTGCTGACGGCCGCCGCGATAGAGCGGTTCGATGCGGGCCGGCGCGGCCGGGCGGTGCTCGCGGCCGTGCTGTTGCTGCTGGTCAAGGAGGACACCGGCCTCCTCGTCACCGGATTCGGCCTCTTCCTGCTGGTGTCGCGGCCGAGACGCCGCCTCGACCGGCGGTGGCTGCTGCGCGGGGACCGCCCGCTGGGCACGGCGCTGGTCGTCCTCGGGCTGGCGACCACGGCCGTCGTGTCGCGTGCTGTGATCCCGGCGTTCGGCGGGGACGAGGACTACTACTTCGCGTACGGCCAGTTCGGCCCGGACATGAGGAGCGCGGCCCTGCACGTCGTGACGCATCCATGGGACGCGGTGGCGGCGCTCGGCACACCGCCGGAGAAGCTCGGGACGATGGCGCTGCTCGTCCTGCCGTTCCTGGCGTTGCCGCTGCTGTCACCGCTGACGCTCGTGGTCGTCCCGCCGCTGCTCGAACGGATGCTGTCCGGGAAGTTCGAGAACTGGTGGGCACCGCACTACCACTACAACGCCTTTCTCGTCGCGGCGCTCGTCCTGGCGGCGGTGGACGGCGCGACCCGCCTCCAGCGGCTCCTTCCGCGCACCCGCCTTTCCCGACGCGTTCGCCTCGGCCCGCTGCTGGAGCATTCCGGGGTGTGGCTGACCGCCGGGATGCTGGCCGGGACGCTCGTCACCGTCCCGGCGTTCGCCTTCCGCTCGCTCGCGGACGGCTCGCTCTACGTGCGCGGCGCGCGCGCCCGGGCCGCCGCCGCGGCCGTCGCCCAGGTGCCGTCCGGAGTGGAGGTGGAGGCGGTCAACCGCACCGGCCCCGCCCTGTCCGGCCGTGCCCGCGTGCTGCTCTGGGACCGGACGCCGCGCTGGGCCGACTGGGTCGTGGGGGACGACGCCCACGCGCAGTTCCCGTTCACCTCGGTGGACGAGCAGCGGCGGCGGCTCGCCCTGCTCGCGCGGTCCGGTTACCGGACGGTGTTCTCCCGGGACGGCTACGTCGTCCTGCACCGCGAGCCGCGGGGGCTTCGTTGGACGGGTCGTCCGATACGGCCGGGTCAGCACGGGGCGTAAAGATTCCCCCGACCCGATGGCGAGGGAAATCTACCTTTTTGGAGTTCTCTGTCGGATACTGAAAGCGAGCCGCGACGGCCGCGGCGGTTCGGCGCACCGGCCCGAACCTGCGATTGTGGCCGCGCCCCGAGCGGCAGTGGGGCGAGAGTGATGAACGGCGCTTTCGCGGACCGGCCCCGGGGGTGCGGCCGGGACGCTCTGACGGTGAACAACTGCCGCCGACGCGGCGGGCGAGAAGGTAATTCTCTGCAATTCCTTGTGGTCCGTCCCAAACCACCGTCGGCGGTGGTGTGAGGTGGGCCCGGCGGCGGGACGCGACCTGCGGCACTGGGACACGTGCGGGCAGGCGTGGATCGGGCTGCTGCGGCACGTCTGGCTCGCCGGCGAGGCGGGCATGGAGGACGGCGGGCCGATCATCGAGGGCCCGCCCGTCCTCTTCGAGGTCGCCTCGCTGAGCTGGAACGACCCCGTCCTCGGCCGGTACGGCGACCGGGCCGCGATCGCGCACTGGTCCCAGGCGTCGCGCGAGCGCGCCGAGGCGGCGGGCCGGCTCGGCGGCAGGCTGCGCGACCGGCACGGCGTGGACCAGCTGCACTGGGCCGCGG
>NZ_JBFAOF010000020.1:0-26056 GCF_040675125.1 Spirillospora sp. NPDC049652
GGCTTGGCGGCACGCCCGGGTGCGCACGGCGCGGGAGCCGCCGAGGGTGCGAGCAGCGTGGGGCGGGCGCGGGGACGGCGTCCGAACATCGTCTTCGTCCTCGCGGATGACCTGGACGCCGGGGACATGGGCAGATTCCCCAATCTCGCGAAGCTGGCCCGGGAGGGCCTGACGTTTCGGAACTTCATCGTCTCGGATTCCTGGTGCTGCCCGTCCAGGGCGACGATTCTCCGCTCGCAGTACGTGCACAGCCACGACGTCCGCAGCAACAATCCGCCGGACGGTGGGTTCGAGCGTTTCCATGCCAAGGGCGAAGACCGCCAAACCCTCGGCACGTGGATGCACGCGGCCGGTTACCGGACGTCGCTCATCGGCAAATACCTGAACGGCTACCCGGGGACCGCTCGTAAGGGCCTTGTGCCTCCTGGCTGGGACGACTGGCACGTCCCCACGCCTCACCACATGTACGAGCAGAGCGACTTCCGTCTCGTCGAGAACGGACGCGTCAACGCCTACCGGCATGGCCATCTGGACGACGTCCTCGCAGGCAAGGGCACGTCTTTCATTCGGACGGCACCGCGAGACAGGCCGTTCTTTCTTTATCTCGCCCCTGTCGCTCCGCATCTACCGGCCACATTCGCGCCACGCCATGCGTCGGCGTTCCCCGGAGCGAAGGCCCCTCGAACCCCGTCCTTCGACCGCCTCGGCAGCGGCCCTCTACCGCGATGGCTGAGCCAAAGGCGCGTATTGGACGAGGCCGCGATCCGTCGTGATGACCGCACCTACCGTGACCGCCTCCGTTCGATGCTGTCCGTGGACGACATGGTCGGCGCTCTGGAACGCACTCTCCGCGACACCGGGCACCTGAACGACACCTATCTGTTCTTCACCTCGGACAATGGCTTCCACTTGGGGCAGCATCGGCTTTGGCCGGGGAAGACGACGCCGTATGAGGAGGACATCCGGGTTCCGGCCATAGTGCGCGGCCCGGGAATTCGTCCGGGCACGAGCACGGACGCGCTCGCCGGAACGGTAGACCTCGCGCCGACCTTCACCGACCTCGCCGGGGCCGCCATGCCCTCGTGCGCGGAGGGACGTTCGCTGGCAACCTTTCTGGCGGGCCGCCATCCGGCCGACTGGCGAAAGGCGCTTCTGGTCGAGTTCTTCGCCGGACGCCCGACCACCCACCCCGAGGGGCCCGACTGCGACGCTTCGCCCACCCACGTACGGACCTGCCCGCTCCCGCCGTCCTACGCCGCACTGCGCACCGAGGGCGAGACATACGTCGAATACGCGACCGGAGAACGCCAACTCTTCGACCTCGCTGCTGACCCGCACGAGCTTCACAACGAAATCGCGGAAGCGCCGCCGGATCACGTTCGCCGACTGTCCTCCTGGCTGACGCGATTTCGCGAGTGCAAGGGGGGGACCTGCAGAATTGCGGATCGCGGGTGATGGGTGCCGCCGGTTATCCACAGTTCGGGTGCTGGTTGGAGAAGGGCGGTCGCGGTCGGCCAAGGTCGGAGTATGAGCAACGAAACGACCCGCCTGGTGATCCGGACTCCCGACGACGCCATTGCCGCCGTCCCGTTCCTGCTGGGCTTCCATCCGGTGGACAGCCTTGTCGTGCTCGGCTTCGACGGTCCTGAGAACACGTGCGCCGTCCGCGTCGACTTACCGCCCGACCCGTCCCGCGTCCCCGCGATGGCCGACCAGATCGCGACCGTGGTCGCACGCAACCACTTCCGCAGCGCGCTCATCGTCGGCTACGGCCCGTCCGCGCCCGTGACCGCCGCCGCGTCCGCCGTCTGGGAGGCCCTGGCGTCCGCCGGCGTCCGCATCGCGGAGGCCATGCGCGTCTCGGGCGGCCGCTGGTGGTCCCTCACCTGCCTGGATCAGTGCTGCCCGCCTGAGGGGCGTCCCTTCGACACGTCCACCACCGAACTCGCCGCGAACGCCGCCTACGCGGGCCACGCCGCTCTCCCGGACCGGGACGACCTGTGCCGGTCGGTAGCACCCCCGACCGGTAAGACCCAGGCGGCGGTGCGGCGGGCCACGCTCCAGGCCGAAGCCCGCGTCCACCGGTGGGCCACCGAGGAACCGACCTCCGAGGCCCTCACAGCCCGGAAGTGCAAGGAGGCCATCGACCTGCTGCATGCCCTCCGCGCCTCCGAAAGCCCGCCCACGACCGCCGACGCCGCCATGCTGACCGTCCTCATGACCGACCTCCGGGTCCGCGACGAGGTCTGGGTGCGCCTCACCCAGGACGACCCTCCACGAGATCTCGCCCTCTGGCGCGCCATCTTGAGCAGGACCGACCCGCGCCATGCCGCGGCCCCCGCGTCCCTCCTGGCCTTCCTCGCCTACACGACGGGCGACGGCGGCCTCGCCAACGTGGCCCTGGACCGGGCGGAAGAGGCCGACCCCGACTACTCCATGGCCGCCCTGATCCGCGCGATCATCGCCCTTGGCGTGCCGCCCAAGAAGGCCCGCCTGAAAATCACCCCCGAGGAACTGACCGCCCTCTACGACGCCCGCAAAATCCCGCTCCCGTCACCCGAGGAGTCCCCGCCGAAGCCGTCCCCGCCACCCCCGCCCTCATCCACTCCGTCCCCGTCCCCTTAATCTCCGGCCGTCCGTCCCCACCACTTCGAACTCGCCACCGCGGTGCTCCATCGGCCCCGGGACGGTTCAAGCTCACGCCGCCCGCCGCGAGATGTCCCACGACACGTCCAACGCCTTTGCTTGACATCCTCGGCGTCCCATATGACCAGGGCGAACATTGCCCCTCACCCATGGGCGGCTTGAAATCACCCTGGCCCGGCTCCGAACGGGCGAGGCATTCAGCGCCTGCAGTCCGGAGTTGGTCAGCACATTGCCATGGTCATTTTGATGACTGAAGATCTTATGGATGTCATCCCAGCTGTTGGAGTAGCCCATGGGTGTTACGTCATTGGTTCGGGTCCGCGGGTTCGTTCGGACTGCCGCGGCGACGGCGGTCGCGGCGTCGTTGCTGGCCGCGGCGTTCGAAGTCCCGGCCAGTTCGGCGCTGGCCGACCCTCCCAACGTGCCGGTGGCCATCGACCGAAGTGAGGTGGACAACTTCGCGAAGTTCACCGAAGACAACAACACCGAGATCTCCGCCCACGCGAAGGCTCTCATCGACGCCGCGCCGCGTGGCGCGCAGATCCGGCTCCCGCTGTACTACTTCTCCCAAAGCAAGATCGTCGACGCTCTCAAGAAGGCTCGGGCTCGTGGCGTCAAGGTGCGGATCGTCATCAACGGCAGCGAGATCGGCATGGAGCACTACGAGGCGCTGACGGCGGCGTTCGAGCCCCGTCCCGGCGCAGCGAAGATCAAGTTGGACGTGCGGACCTGCGGTGAGCGGGTGAAGGACGCCACGGGTGGTTTTCCCAAGCAGAGCGGTCGTTACATATCCGACCGGGGATGTGCCGCCAACCGCAAGGTCGGCTCGAACTACTCGCGTATGCACAACAAGTTCATGACGATCGACAAGGTCGAGGTCTCGGGGCGAGGCGTGGCCCGGAATGTCGTCTACGTGGCATCGGCCAATCTCCACGAGTGGACCTCGTACGAGAGTGTCATCACGGTGCAGGACGCCGGCCTGTACAGGTTCTACAGCAGGTACTTCGACGATATGTACCGTCTCGCCACGTCGCATCGGCGTCTCGACGACTACGGGTCGAGCCATGAGTACAAGCCGTCCGGCGGGAAGTACCAGGTCTACACGTTTCCGCGGAAGGAGGCCACCGGGAAGGCCTTCTCGAGCGCGTCCAACGATCCGGTCGTCGCCGATCTGAAGGCGGCGAAGTGCTCCACCAAGACCACCAACGACGTCATCAACGTGGCGAACGTCAGGATCGCCCGGATACCGGTCGCGGACGCACTGATCGCGGCGGGCAAACGCGGCTGCACGGTACGGGTGCTCACCGGCGACATCTCCTACACGGACGGAAGCAGCGAGCGGATCTATGAGGCGGTCAACAAGCTCGCGTACAGCTCGTACATCGATGGCGGCGTCAGGTTCTGCGGGCCGGTGAACAACATCGCGTGGATGCACGAGAAGTTCATGCAGATCGGGCAGGGCAGGTCGGCCGGCCTCTACGTCGGCAGCCACAACCTCACTCCTCAGGCGCTGCGCCAGCAGGACGAGAACATCCTCCGCCTGAGAAACCCTCGCCTGTACGCGGCGTACACCACGCGCTTCAACAAGCTCCACGACTACTGCGAGCAGTGGAAGCCGAAGGTGCCTCCGCCCTCCGGGTCGGGGGACGACGCGACCGAGGAGGTCGACTAACAGGATTGATCTGGACTGGACGATCACCCGCTCCGTAAGCCTTGTTGCACACGAGGGCGGCGCCACTCCGCGCCGCGATCGCTCCGGGGCAGGGCTCCTGCGCATCCCCCCGAGAACGCGGTCAGCCATACCCGGCTCCGCGCCAGGCGCCCGGCCGTACCCGGCTCCGCCGGCTCCGCGCCAGGCGCCCGGCCGCGACGCGACTGTCCCAGACTCCCTGGGGGGGGCGCAGTATCCATCCATCGCCGCGCGGGGTTTCGCAGCCACGGTCGCCAGGGCCTACGGACTGGGTGATGCCCAGGATCGTCCCGGTCGCGGGGACGTGACCGAGGTGGGGACGCCGCCTTCCGTCCGGGGCGGGGACGCCGCCCTCTGTCCGGGGCGGGGACGCCGCCCTCCGTCCGGGAGGCGCCGCCCTCTGTCCGGGGCGGAGACGCGTGGCGCAAGTGCCAGTGCGTTGTTCGTCCCGGTCGTGGATGCCGCGGCGGAAGCGTGCGCGGTGGTTGGTGCCGGGGCGACCGGCGGCGGACGGGGTTGGCGTTGTACGTCCGGCCGGCTTGGCGCTGTCACTGATGGCGCGGTGGCTGGGGCGTTTTTAAGGCGAGCGCGCTCGGACGGCGCTGTGAGCGGTTGTTCGACTTCGTCGTGGGTTCCGCGCTGACGGTCGCGCTGGTCTGGCTGATGCTGCTGTGTGGCGGTGCCGCTAAAGGGCGGTCCCGGCGCGCTGTTTTTCGGCGCTCGGAAACGTGGGTCGGGGTCTCAGGAGCTTGGTGCAGTGGTCCCGAGCTTTGGCTCAGCGGGGTCTGAGGGGGCCGGGCCGAGACGCGTTGGCCGCAGTTCGGGGCTTCTGGGGGTGATGTGACGGTCCGGAGGGGGCTTATCGGCGCGCGTTGAGGTTGGGGACTCGGGGGTCGGCGTTACTGAAGTGGCCGTAGGCGGCCACAACGCATCAAGGAAGGGGGGTGCCGCCTCCTTTAGACATCAGCGGATTCTTGCGGGAGGCAGACATGGTCGGGCGTGACGTTCGGTGCGGCGGTACGGGTTCCGCGATGGTGGGGAACCTGGCGCTGGACGTGGTCGCAGAGCCGAGCCGGGTGCCGTTGCGGGTCCTGCCTGGAGGCGAGGAGACCGCAGTGGGGGCGCGGCAGGTGGCGGCCCGGGCCGTTCACCTGCTGCTGGAGTCGCTGGCCGGGAAGGTGGTGCTCGGGCATCAGGGCGTGGCCGCGACGGGACCGGTCGCGGTGCCGCAGGTGCTGTCGTGCTGGGTTCAGCAGCCGAGCGAGCATGCCGCCGAGGGTGGAGCGGTCGTCCTCTTCAAGGGACGTGTCCACGCTCTCGCGCTCCGGCTGGAGCTCTGGCGCGGCCGATGGCGATGCACCCAACTCGAGACCACCGCGCTCGGCAACAAGGCAGCTAACGCAAGCTCGCCGACGTCAGAGAAGACACGCGCCCACACCAAGCCCAAGCTCTCTGCGACCGGGCGGTAGTGAAGGGGCGCGGTGACCAGACGGCGGGGACTGGGCTGGCCAGTGGGTTGTTTGGCCTCGTGCGCTTGGAAACGTTGGACGACGGGCTAGGGCCTGGCTCGAAGTGGCCTCAGCCCCGCGCGCGAACGCGTGACCTGCCCGGTGGAGCGAAGCCGGAGGCGAGCGGAAGCGGGCAGATCGCGGAGCGATGCCGCGTTCGCCAGGCCCGGTCACGTAGCGAGCCTTTGGGCGAGCGAAGTGGGCCGGGACTGCGATCAACACAGCCGGGACTGAAACAGGTTAAGGACGGCGGACGGCTTCGCCGGGGGTGCCGGGGTCGATGCGGCGGTCGCGGTTGCGTGCGTTCCACGCGCGCATGCGGGGCGGGTAGCCGACGATCTGGACGTCGTAGATGGGCATGCCGAGATCGCGGGCGACCCGGCCGATGACCTTGGGGGAGCCCACGCGGCGGCGGGTCCATTCGCCGTCGGTGGCCACGGCCACGGCGGTGGTGTCGGTCGCGAACGTCTCCGGCTCGACGTAGAACTCGACGCCCTGGCGCGAGCGGGCGAAGGCGATCAATGCCTCGATGTCGGCGTCGGTGGCCTCGCGGTCCAGCTTGGCGACCGTTGTTCCGCGGTTTTTACGGATTCCGAAACGGTCACGGAATCTCATGGGTTGTCCCGTCCGTTCTCTGGTGCTCGTCTTCTCGAGCGCCGGGGTGATTATGGCGTCAACGATCGCCGGGGCGACAACGGTTCCCCGACATTCGGCGCGTCCCGGGCAGGGGCCGTCGGGTGCGGCCTAGACTGACGGACTCCGACGATCAATGCAACGGGCACGCCGGGAGGCGTCATGATGGGTCAGCAGGCGTTGGTCCGACGGGGAGCGGCGGCGATGGCCGTCGCGGCGGCCTGCGGGTGGGCGAGTTCGGTCGCCCCGGGAATGGCGGCGGGACGAGTCGACCTGGCGGCGTCGCGGCCGGTCGCGAATCAGGTCCAGCTGATGAGCGCGCAGCGTGGGCCGGTGGCCGCGCCGCCCCGGAAGATCGACTGCCGCAAGGTGAAGTGCATCGCGCTCACGTTCGACGACGGGCCGGTCTCGGGGACCGGCAAGCTCTTGAAGATCCTGGCCGCGCGCCACGTGCGGGCGACGTTCTTCCTGGTCGGGCAGAACGCCAAGGCGCATCCGGACATGGTGCGCAAGGAACTCGCCGCCGGGCACGAGGTCGGCAACCACAGCTACACGCACGCCGACCTCTCGCGCCTGTCCAGCACGCGGATCAAGAGCGAGATCACCAAGACGCAGAAGGCGATCCACGCGGCGAGCGGGTTCACGCCGAAGCTGATGCGTCCGCCGTACGGGGCGACCAACTCGCGGGTGGCCACGGTCACCAAGCGGCTCGGGATGCCCCAGATCATCTGGGCGGTCGACCCCCTCGACTGGCGCGACCGCAACAGCAAGACCGTCGAGAACCGGGTCGTGGGCCACGCGCGGCCGGGATACATCGTGCTCATGCACGACATCCACCCGACCACGGTCAACGCCGTCCCGAAGATCCTCAGCAGGCTGGCCGCGAAGGGATACGTCTTCGTCACGGTCTCCGAGCTGTTCGCCAACCACCTCACCCCCGGGAAGAAGTACTCCAAGCGTTAGCCGGACGGCGCGGTGAGGCCCCTCCGGGCCGCTGCGCCGGCCGCCCGCGTCCCCCGCGCGGCCTGGGACGGGTTGCGGACGTAGCCCGTCCCTCGCCAGTGGCGAAGCACATCGAACCCCCCACTCAAAGCATTGGTTCGGGGACGTTGGCCAGGTGGGCGGCCCGGTGCAGGGGCCTCACGGTGGCGGCGCTCAGTGAGGGATAAACCCTGCGTTGTTCACCGCGTGGTGATGTCCGGTTCCGGACGGAAGCGGCGGTCCTCAGCTCGTACCTCGGGCTGAGGACCGCCGCTCTTGTTTGCGGGTGGATGAGTGGGTGGGTGGGAAGACGGAGTCGGTTCGGCGGACGGATAATCCGTGCGCTGATGCGCTTCACCCGCGCCGGTTTCTCATGTCGAAGTTCTGCTCGGTCGCGTTGACCAGCGCCTTGGTCAGGCCGACGGATTTCCCGCTCGACGTGAGTGACTAGGGCGGCGGCTTGTTCGCGCGGCTCGGAAGCTGAGAGCGCGCTTTTCGGGAACCGGATATCGCTTTACTCCGAAAGCTGCTCTCCCTTTTTAGGAGTAGGCCATGCAGGTCGGCGTCCGGCAGCCGACAGAGAGTCGTTGTCCTGGACGGCGCGGAAGGCGTCCACGACACGGCGTCGGCGGCCTGGAAAGAGCCGCGAGACCTCCGGTCGGACGCGGCGGTGACGGCCGGGCGGGGGAGGGGTGGTGGTCCGGAGGAGGGGGCCTTCTCAGGGGTGGGTCAGGGACTTCCCTGATGGCGGTTGACCGGACGGGAGGCGCAGGATGGGGACATGGACAGCGGGTATGCGGATCTGAGGGTTTCGAACGCGGAGCGAGAGCAGGTCGTCGAGCGGCTCCAGGAGGCCTACGCCGAGGGGCGGCTCGACCACGATGAGTTCGACATGCGGACCCATCTGGCCATGACGGCGAAGACCCGGCGGGACCTGGACACGGTCCTGCTCGACCTTCACCCCGTGCCGAAGGCGGGACATGCGCCGGCGTCGGCCGCGGGCCCGTCCACGTCCGAGGAGCGGATGCTCGCGGCGGTCGCGCACGGCCTGGGGTACTTCACCCTGTTCCTCGGCCCGATGATCATGATGCTGACGGCGGGGAAGCGGTCGCGGTACGTGCGGGAGCACGCGGTGGAGGCGGTGAACTTCCAGTTGACGGTCCTGCTGGTGACGATCGTGACCTTCGGGATCGGCGGCCTTCTCTACGCGGTGACGTGGATCGTCGCGGCGGTCGCGGCGCTGTTCGCGCTCACCGGCCAGCCGTTCCGCACCCCGTTCATCCTGCGCCTCGTCAAGTAGAGCGCGCCGTCGCCGAACGACGGGCCGCGCCACGCCTGGATGCGGGCCGCCCACACCCTCCCCGTCCTTCATGCCCCACGCCCACGTCCCTCGCCGCCCCGACCGCCCGCGCCCCGAACTCGGGGGTCGTCCGGGTGGTCGTTGGCCTGTCCCGGCCACGAGTGGAACGATCGTCCACGACGGGTGAGAGGGTCGTGTCGCCGGTGCCGCCGCCTGCGGGAACGCGGGCTGCCGGGTGTCCGGAACGGGTGGTTTATTCCCGTCCGGGCCTGTGACTACCCTCTCGCCAAAATTGTGTGGCACATACATGGGATGATCTGTTTACTGTGTGCGGGAGGGGCAGATGACGGAGCTTGCGGTCAACGACGATCATCGGCGCGCGGTCGAGGCGCTGCGTCGGTCCTACGACGCGATCCCCAAGGGGACGCCCATCAGGCTGGCGAAGAAGACCTCGAACCTGTTCCGCTGGCGGGACCCGGCGGCGGGCCCCGGCCTCGACGTGTCGGGCTTCGACAAGGTGCTGAGCGTCGACCCGGAGAACCGGACGGCGCAGGTCCAGGGCATGACCACCTACGAGGACCTGGTGGACGCGACCCTGCCGCACGGCCTGATGCCCACGGTCGTCCCGCAGCTCAAGACGATCACGCTCGGCGGCGCGGTGACCGGGCTCGGCATCGAGTCGACCTCGTTCCGGCTGGGACTGCCGCACGAGGCCGTCCGGGAGCTGGAGATCCTCACCGGTGGCGGCGAGATCGTCACCGCGACCCGCGACAACGAGCACTCGGAGCTGTTCTACGGCTTCCCCAACTCCTACGGGACGCTCGGCTACTCGCTCCGCATCGAGATCGACCTCATCCCGGTGAAGCCGTACGTCCGGCTGCGGCACCTGCGGTTCGACACCGCCGAGGAGCTCGCCCGCGTGATGGCGGAGATCACCGACTCGGGCGAGTACGAGGGCGAGACCGTCGACTTCATGGACGGCACCGTCTTCTCGGGGGCCGAGCAGTACATCACGCTCGGCTTCTTCTCCGACGAGGCCCCCTACGTCTCGGACTACACCGGGCAGCGGATCTACTACCGGAGCATCCAGGAGCGGTCGGTCGACTTCCTGACGGTCCGCGACTACATCTGGCGCTGGGACACCGACTGGTTCTGGTGCTCGGGCGCGTTCGGCGTGCAGAACCCCACCGTCCGGCGGCTGTGGCCGGACAAGTACAAGCGGTCGGACGTGTACCGCAAGCTCGTCGCCTACGACCGCCGCTACCAGTTCGTCGCGCGCGTCGACCGGTGGAGCGGCAAGCGGCCGCGCGAGGACGTCATCCAGGACATCGAGGTGCCGGTCGAGAACCTCCCGGCGTTCCTCGACTTCTTCCACGCGAAGATCGGGATGAAGCCGGTGTGGCTGTGCCCGCTCAAGGCCCGCGAGAACTGGCCGCTGTACCCGCTGGAGGCGGGCCGCGGCTACGTCAACGCCGGGTTCTGGGGGACGGTCCGGATTCCGCCCGGCCAGATCCCGGAGTACCACAACCGGCTGATCGAGCGCGAGGTGGCGGGGCTTGACGGACACAAGTCCCTCTATTCGACGGCTTTTTACAGCCGGGACGAGTTCTGGAAGCACTACGACGGGCAGACCTACCGGCGGTTGAAGGGGACCTACGACCCGGACGCCAGGCTGCTGGATCTCTACGACAAGTGCGTGCGCGGACGCTGATCGTCCGCGGTATCGGGGGGAGGCCCCGCGCCCGGGGCCGGTGGTGAGTGACGCCGTCGTCCCGCCGGGCGGGGCGAACAGACAGGAGGGATCACAAATGACGCTGGCCAGGGTCTTCGAAAACCTCATCGGGCCTGACGCGCCAGTGGAGTTCGTCGCCTACGACGGGTCGCGCGCGGGACGCCCCGGATCCGACATCCGGATCGAGGTGACCTCGCCATACGCGCTGTCGCACATGCTGCACGCGCCGGGGTCGCTGGGGCTCGCTCGCGCTTACATCAGCGGCCATCTCGACGTGCACGGGGACATGTACGAGACGCTGTCGACGCTGCAGCGCGTCCTGGGCGACATCACCGCCCGGGACAAGGTGACGCTGCTGCGCGAGGTGCTGCGGGATCCGCTGCTCCGCGCCGCCGTGTCGCGGCGTCTCGACCCGCCGCCGCAGGAGGCGCCGTTCAGCCGTGTGCCCTCGTGGCTGCGGCACTCCAAGAAGCGGGACGCCAAGGCCATCTCGCACCACTACGACGTGTCCAACACGTTCTACGAATGGGTGCTCGGGCCGTCCATGGCGTACACGTGCGCGTGTTACCCGACGGAGACGGCGACGCTCGAGGAGGCGCAGTTCCACAAGCACGACCTGGTCGCCAAGAAGCTCGGCCTGAAGCCCGGCATGCGGTTGCTGGACGTGGGCTGCGGCTGGGGCGGCATGGTCATGCACGCGGCCAAGGAGTACGGCGTCAAGGCGCTCGGCGTCACGCTGTCCAAGGAGCAGGCGGAGTGGGCGCAGAAGGCGATCGCCGAGCGCGGCCTGTCCGACCTGGCCGAGGTCCGGCACCTGGACTACCGCGACGTGACCGAGACCGGGTTCGACGCGGTGAGCTCCATCGGCCTGACCGAGCACATCGGCAAGGACAACCTGCCGTCGTACTTCGGGTTCCTCTACTCCAAGCTCAAGCCGTACGGCCGGATGCTGAACCACACCATCACGCGGCCGGACAACATGGCGCCCACGATGAAGCAGGACGGGTTCATCAACCGCTACGTCTTCCCGGACGGTGAGCTGGAGGGTCCCGGCTACATCCAGCAGCAGATGAACGACGCGGGCTTCGAGATCCGGCACCAGGAGAACCTGCGCGAGCACTACGCGCGGACCCTCACGGGCTGGTGCCGCAACCTCGACGAGCACTGGGACGAGGCCGTCGCCGAGGTCGGCGAGGGCACGGCCCGGGTGTGGCGCGTCTACATGGCGGGCTGCGTCGTCGGTTTCGAGCAGAACTGGATCCAGCTGCACCAGACGCTCGGCGTCAAGCTGGACGAGGCCGGCGCGGCGCACATGCCGCTGCGTCCCGACTGGGGTTCCTGACCGGTCCGGGTGCCCGAGGCCCGGAGCGGGCACCTGACGTGAGGTTGTGATGGATCGAAGCCCGGCGCGCGGGTCGAACGCGCGCCGGGCTTCGTCCTGTCGCGGGAGTGGTTCGGACGGGGGAGCCGACGAGAGCGCCTACGTGAAGCGGAGGGTGGACGCGATGGCGTCGGCCTCGCTCGGCAGGCGGCCGGCGCGGGCGGTGACGGTGACGACGCAGAGCCGGTCGGAGCCGATGACCTCGTACTGGCGGCCCTGCAGGTCGCCGGTGGCGGTGCGCAGCCGGTAGTCGGCGCGGACGCCCTGCTGCCCGGCCATCGGCATGTCGGTGGTGGTCACGTCGGTCGCGCCGCCGCGGGTGAGGGCGGTCTTGATGGCGGACTTGAGGGCCTCCGGGGTGATCCCGCCGGTGCTCTGGCACAGCCCGTTGACGTTGGTGGCGTAGCCGTCGGTGGCCGACTTGGAGTCGATCGCGTAGATGGCGTGGCGCGCCTGGAGGCCGGCGAGGCCCTGCTTGAGGGTGGCCTGGTCGGCGTCCTTGAGGCCGAGCCGGGCGAGCCCGTCCTC
Organism: Spirillospora sp. NPDC049652; assembly: GCF_040675125.1. NCBI lineage: Bacteria > Bacillati > Actinomycetota > Actinomycetes > Streptosporangiales > Thermomonosporaceae > Spirillospora > Spirillospora sp. NPDC049652. The sequence goes on from NZ_JBFAOF010000020.1 coordinate 12,400, forward strand.
CAGGTCGCCGGAGGTGAGCGAGATGGGCGTCCATTCCGGCGGGACGGCCAGGGCGAGTTGGTTCTCCGGGCCGCCGATGGTCTTCCAGCCGGCCGGGGTCGGGGCCGTCGCGGGGGCGGGTGACGAGGAGCCGGGCGAGGAGGAGTCGGACGGGAGGCCGGAGGCGGACGGGCTGGAGGGCGCGGGCGAGGCGGAGGGTGGCGGGGCCGGGTCCGAGCGGGAGTCGGCCGCCGTGTCGCCGAGGCAGCCGGTCAGGGTCAGGGCCGCTGTCAGGGCGACGGCGGCGGATGCGAACGCGCGGCGTGCCATCTGCAAGGTCCTCTCGCCGAAATGGGGTGCTATGTCCAGACGTGATCCTCGCGTGCGCGGTTCGGGCCGCCAACCGTGGCCTGTACCACAACGGCGCAACGGAGGGACCGAAATCAATAACCTCCAGTCAACAGAGCCCGCTCGTGATATTTAAAAGGTGTGGACTACGACTACGTCATCGTCGGCGCGGGATCCGCCGGAGCCGCCCTGGCCGCCCGCCTGTCCGAGAATTCCTCGGTCCAGGTCGCGCTGCTGGAGGCCGGAGGCACGGACCGGAAGCAGGAGGTCCACATCCCCGCCGCCTTCACCAGGCTCTTCAAGACCCCGCTGGACTGGGATTTTCGGACGGCCCGGCAACGAGAACTGGACGGCCGGGAGATCTACTGGCCGCGCGGCCGGATGCTCGGCGGCTCGTCCTCGATGAACGCCATGATGTGGGTGCGCGGCACCCGCGCCGACTACGACGGCTGGGACGTGCCGGGCTGGACCTATGACGACGTCCTGCCGTACTTCCGCCGCGCCGAGGGCAGGGTCGGCAGCAACGAGGGCGGGGTGTACGGGACGGACGGCCCGCTCACGGTCTCCGAATTACGCGACCCCAACGTCACGACCCTCGCCTTCCTGCGAAGCTGCGAGGCGGCCGGGCTGACCCGGCTCACCGAGCTCAACGGCCCGGAGTACGAGGGCTACTCGATCGTCCCGGTGAGCCAGCGCCGGGGCCGCCGCTGGTCGACCGCCGACGCGTACCTGCGGCCGGCCCGGTGGCGCCGGAACCTGCACGTCATGACGCACGCGCACGTCAGGCGCGTGCTGATCGAGGACGGCCGGGCCGTCGGGGTGGCGCTGGTCAACGGGGTGCGGGTGACCGCCCGGCGGGAGGTCGTGCTCAGCGCGGGCGCGGTCGGCTCGCCGCACCTGCTGCTGCTCTCCGGCGTCGGCGACCCCGACCACCTGCGCGAACACGGCATCGAGCCGGTCGCCGAGCGGCCCGCGGTGGGCCGCCACCTCCAGGACCATCTGGCGATCATGCTGCTGCGGCACTGCCCCGAACCGGTCACGCTGGTCGGCGCGGGCGGCCGCGCCGACGTCGCGCGCTACCTGCTGCTGCGGCGCGGGCCGTTCACCTCGAACGTGGGGGAGGGCGTGGTGTACGCCCGCAGCGGCCCGGCGCAGCCCGCGCCCGACCTGGAGCTGGTGTTCGGGCCCGTCCCGCTCATCGGCGCGGGGCTGGTCGAGCCGACCGAGCACGGCGTGACGCTGGGGACCGTCCTGCTGCGGCCCGAGTCGTCCGGCCGGGTCTCGCTGGCCTCGGACGACCCGTCCGACGCGCCGCTGATCGACCCGGCGTACCTGTCCGCGCCCGGCGACCTGCCGCGCCTGGTCCAGGGCCTGCGGATGGCGGAGAAGCTGCTCGACACCCCGCCCTTGTCGCGGTACGCGACGCGTCCGATGGCTCCGCTCCGGGACGGCGACGACGACGCGGCGCTGGAGGCGTACGTCCGGGCGCACGCCGAGACGCTGTTCCACCCGACCGGCACCTGCCGGATGGGCGCCGACGAGGACTCCGTCGTGGATCCCGAGCTGCGCGTCCGCGGTGTCGAGGGGCTGCGGGTGGCGGACGCGTCGGTCTTTCCGGAGATCATCCGGGGGCACACCCACGCGCCGGCCGTGATGGTCGGCGAGTACGCCGCCGACCTCATCCGCCGGGCGTAAGCGAAGGGCGGGGCCGCGCGGCCCCGCCCTCCCGGAACCCGCGGTCTACAGCTTGGACCAGGCCTCCGTCAGGACGGCCCGCAGGATCTGCTCCATCTCGTCGAACTGGGCCTGGTCGCTGATCAGCGGCGGCGCGAGCTGGACGACCGGGTCGCCGCGGTCGTCGGCGCGGCAGTACAGGCCGTTCTCGAACAGGGCCTTGTCGAGGAAGCCGCGCAGCAGCCGCTCGGCCTCGTCGCCGTCGAAGGTCTCCCGGGTGGCCTTGTCCTTGACCAGCTCGATCCCGTAGAAGTAGCCGTCGCCGCGGACGTCGCCGACGATCGGCAGGTCGAGCAGCTTCTCCAGGGTGGCCCGGAACGCGGCCTCGTTGCGGGAGACGTGGCCGAGCAGGTCCTCGCGCTCGAACAGGTCGAGGTTGGCGAGCGCGACGGCCGACGACACCGGGTGGCCGCCGAAGGTGTAGCCGTGCGCGAACATGTTCGTCCCCCGGGCGAACGGCTCGTACAGGCGATCCGACACGAGCATGCCGCCGAGCGGGGAGTAGCCGGAGGTCAGGCCCTTGGCGAAGGTGACGATGTCCGGCACGAAGCCGAACTTCTGCGAGCCGAACATGGTGCCGAGCCGTCCGAACGCGCAGATCACCTCGTCCGACACGAGCAGCACGTCGTGCTTGTCGCAGATCTCGCGGACGCGCTGGAAGTAGCCGGGCGGCGGCGGGAAGCAGCCTCCGGCGTTCTGCACCGGCTCCAGGAAGACGGCGGCGACGGTGTCGGGGCCCTCGAACTCGATGGCCTCCTCGATCCGGTCGGCGGCCCACCGGCCGAACGCCTCGGGGTCGTCCGCGTGCGCGGACGCGCGGTAGATGTTGGTGTTCGGCACCCGGAACCCGGACGGCACGAGCGGCTCGTAGGGGGCCTTGATGCCGGGCAGGCCGGTCAGCGACAGCGCGCCGTGCGGGGTGCCGTGGTAAGCGACGGCGCGGCTGATCACCTTGTGCTTGCCGGGCTTGCCGACCAGCTTGAAGTAGTGCTTGGCGAGCTTCCAGGCGCTCTCCACCGCCTCGCCGCCGCCGGTGGTGAAGAAGACGCGGTTGAGGTCGCCGGGCGCGAGGTCGGCGAGGCGCGCGGCGAGCTCGACGGCCTTCGGGTGGGCGTAGGACCAGATGGGGAAGTACGCCAGCTCGGCGGCCTGCTTGGCGGCGGCCTGGGCGAGCTCCTCGCGGCCGTGCCCGGCCTGGACGGTGAACAGCCCGGCCAGGCCGTCCAGGTAGCGGCGGCCGCGGTCGTCGAAGACGTACGCGCCCTCGCCTCGGACGATCATCGGGACCTCGGCCCCGTCCGCCACCGGGGCGTGCCGGGCGAAGTGCATCCACAGGTGGTCGCGGGCGGCCGACTGAAGCGACTCGGACGGGTGTGTCATCACTCTTCCTCGCAAAGCCGAAGATCCTCGCTCTCTGCGAGTGATCCAGTTGTCTCGATGCTAACCATGTGCGGATTCCGATGTAAACACGTGCTGCGAAAACGAGATCCGTACATCTCGTGAGTCTTCTCACGGTTCGGTAGGCTCCCGTGCCAAGCGAGCGCTTCGGAGGTTCCCATGGCGGACGGCCGGTCGGCGGGCGTGGTCGAGGCGAACGGCCTGGAGTTCGGCTACCTGACGGCGGGGCCCGCGTCCGGGCCGCTCGCCCTCTGCCTGCACGGTTTCCCCGACTCCGCGCACACCTGGCGGCACCTCGTGCCCGCGTTGGCCGCCGCCGGATACCGCGCGGTCGCGCCGTTCATGCGCGGGTACGCGCCGACCGCCCTCCCGGAGGACGGCGTGTACCAACTGGGCGCGCTCGCCGCCGACGCCAACGCGCTGCACGAGGTGTTCGGCGGCGAGGACGACGCCGTCCTGATCGGGCATGACTGGGGCGCGATGGCCGCCTACGCCGCGACGGCCTCCGCCCCGGACCGCTGGCGGCGCGTCGTCACGCTGGCCGTCCCGCCGATGGGTGCGATGCTCCAGGCGTTCTTCGCCTACGAGCAGCTCAAGCGGTCGTTCTACATCTTCCTCATGCAGACGCCGCTGGCCGCGATGGCGATGACCGACGACTTCGTCGCCGGACTCTGGGCCGACTGGTCGCCCGGCTATGCCGGGGACGAGGATGCCGCGCGCTTCATGCGGTGCATGGCGACCCCGGCCCACATGGAAGCCGCGATCGGCTACTACCGCGCGATGCTCGACTCGTCCGGTCACCAGCCGCGCTACGCCGCCGAGCAGGACGCGGCGTCGCGCCCGGGGAAGCGCCCGACGCTGTACCTGCACGGGGCGGCGGACGGATGCCTGGGCGTGGACGCCGTGTTCGGCGACCGCGCCGCGCTCCTGGCGCAGCTCCCGCCGGGGTCGAGCGCCGAGGTCGTCCCGGACGCCGGGCACTTCCTTCACCTGGAGCGTCCGGACGAGGTGAACCGCCGCGTCCTCGACTGGATCGCCGTCCGCTGAGCGCGATGGTTGACACAAGCGCTTGCTTTGTCACCATGGGGGGAACGCGCGGGAGGCGGTGACCATGGTCAGCCCGGACGACGTCCACCCGGCCGGCGACGGCCCAGCGAACATCAACCCAGCGACGGAATCCAACTGGGCGAGTACCGGCCCTCGGGGCGGTGATGCGAGGAGTGTGCGTCCGGAGGACGTGGGCCTGGCGGGACTCAGCCTCGGGGAGATGCCCTTCTGGGCGCGGCCCCTGGAGGAGCGCGCGGCCGCGTTCGCCGCGCTCCGGCGGCTGGACCGGCCGGTCCTGTTCCCCGAGGGGGAGATGCCCGGCATGGAGGCGTTCGGCTTCCAGCGCGGCGACGGCCACTACGCCCTGGTCCGGCACGCGGACGTGATGGAGGCGAGCCGCCGCCCGGAGGTGTTCTGCTCCTCCCGGGGGACGATCGCCGGGACGCTCGACCCGCCGCCGGAGTTCATGGAGTACTTCGGCTCCATGATCACCATGGACGACCCGCGGCACGCCCGGCTGCGCCGGATCGTCTCGCGCGCCTTCACCGCCCGGGTCGTCGCGCGCATCGGTGACGCGATCGACGCCGCGGCCGTCCGCATCATCGAGGACTTCCGGGCCAAGGGCGGCGGCGACTTCGTCACCGAGGTCGCCGGACGGCTGCCACTGAAGATCATCTGCGACCTGATGGGCGTCCCGCCGGACCGGCACGACCGCGTCTTCGAGCTGTCCAACCTGATCATCGGCTCGTTGGACCCGGAGTACATCCCCGACCTCGCCGAGGTCGGGCCGAGCGTGATCGCGGCGGGCGAGGAGCTGCGCCAGATGGTCTACGACCTGGCCGCCGAGCGCGCCGAGAACCCCCAGGACGACCTGACCTCCGTGCTCATCCAGGCGAACGTCGAGGGCGAGTCGCTCACCGACAAGGAGATCGGCTCGTTCTTCATCCTGCTGATCGTCGCGGGCAACGAGACGACCCGGAACGCGATCGCGCACGGCCTCGACCTGCTCACCCGGCACCCGGACCAGCGGGAGCTCTGGACGTCGGACTTCGAACGGCACGCCCCGACGGCCGTCGAGGAGATCGTCCGGTACGCGAGCCCGGTGTCGTTCATGCGCCGGACGGTCACGCGCGACTACGACCTGGGCGGACAGCACTTCAAGGACGGCGACAAGGTCCTGATGTACTACTGCTCGGCCAACCGCGACGAGAGCGTCTTCGACGACCCCGACACGTTCGACATCACCCGCGCCCCGAACCCGCACCTGGGGTTCGGCGCGCCGGGCCCGCACTTCTGCCTCGGCGCGCACCTGGCCCGGCAGGAGATCACCGTGATGTTCCGCGAGCTGTTCCGGCGGGTGCCCGGCATCCGGGCCACCGCACAGCCCGAGCGACTGTCGTCCAACTTCATCAACGGCATCAAACACCTGGAGTGCGCGTTTTGACCGTCCTCAAGTGGGGAGGTCTGTGCGACCGCGCCGCGCTCTGAGGGGGTTTCCGTAGTTCCGCTATGGTCGATTCGATGATGCACGAAACGCAGCAGCGCCCCGCCGGAACCGACGGCCAGGCGGCCCGCGCGCAGGAGGTCCGCGCCCGCGTCGTCGAGGCCGCGACCGGCCTGTTCACCACCGTCGGCTACGGCTCCGCCGACCTGGCCGTGATCGCGGCCGGGGCCGGGGTGAGCGAGCAGGCCGTCCAGGAGGCGTTCGGGACGAAGCAGGCCGTCCTCGCGGCGGCGCTCGACCTCGCCGTCGCCGGGGACCCCCTGCCCGTCCCGGCACTGGAGCGCGAGTGGGCGCTGGAGGCGCTCGCCGACCCCCACCCCCGCGGGCCGATCCACCGCCAGGTAGCCGGAGTCGGCGACATGTACCTGCGGGCCGCGCCGCTGCTCGAAGTGGTCCGGGCCGCCGCGTCCACCGATCCCGACGTGGGCGAACTGTGGGAGACCAACGGGCGGCAGCGGCTGACCGTCCAGCTCGCCTTCGCCTGCGCCCTGGCCGGGAAGACGCCGCTGCGCGAGGAGCTCACCCCGGAGACGGCGGCCGACGTCGCCCACGCGATCCTGTCGCCCGAGACCTACCACCTGCTGGTCGGCGAGCGGAAGTGGACGCACGAGGCGTGGCAGGCGTGGGCCGTCGCCGACCTGACGTTCATGCTCATCGGCCTCTGACCGGCTCCGGCGCGCACCGGCGGGCGGGCGTCACCAGGGGAAGGGCTCGGTCCCCTGGAAGAAGCCGCCGGTCGGGCCGTCGCCCGGCAGCAGCGCGAGCGGCACGACGTACCCCGCGCCCTGCTCGACCGTCTGGAAGCCGGTGTGCGCGTTCAGGTCGGTGGCCGTGTAGCCCGGGGTCGCCGCGTTCACCTTGATCCCGGTACCGTCCAGCTCCTTCGCGTACGCCAGGGTGATGCCGTTCAGGGCGGTCTTGGACGAGTTGTAGGCCAGCAGGTTGAAGGCGTAGTAGGCGCTGTCCGGATCGCTGAGCAGGGCCATCGAGCCCAGCTCGCTCGACACGTTCACGACGCGCGCGGCGTCGGCGCGGCGCAGCAGCGGCAGCATCGCGTTCGTGACGGCCACGACGCCGAACACGTTGGTCTCGTAGGTCGCGCGCAACGCCGCGACGGACAGCTCGCTCGGCGCGACGCTCGCCTCCGGCGGGGCGATCCCGGCGTTGTTGACGAGGACGTCGAGCCGCCCGAACTCGTCCTCTATCCACCGCGCGGCGGCCTGGACGGTCTCGTCGTCGGTCACGTCCAGCCGGACGAACGGGGCGTCGAGGCCCTCGCCGGCAAGTTCCGCCGCGGCCTTCTCTCCGCGCTCCGGCGACCGCGCCCCGACGAGGACGGTCATCCCCTCACGGCCCAGCATCCGCGCCGTCTCGAACCCGATTCCCTTGTTGGCCCCCGTGATGAGGGCGATGCGCTTCTCGCTCATGCCGTCCACTCTGGTCGCGGCCCTCCCGGCAGGTGGAGAGACCGCACAAAGCTGGGATCAGCGGTACCACCCACGACCTGCGAAACCCACCGAGAATGGACGGGTGGAGAAGGCCGAGCTCGCACAGTTCCTACGCACCCGCCGCGCCCGGATCAGCCCGGAGGACGTCGGGCTGCCGTCCGGCACGCGCCGCCGCACGCCCGGCCTGCGCCGCGAGGAGGTCGCGCGGCTCGCGGACATGTCGGTGGACTACTACATCCGGCTGGAGCAGGCGCGCGGGCCCAACCCGTCCCGGCAGATCCTCGCGGCGCTGGCCCGCGCCCTCCGGCTGAGCGAGGACGAGCGCACGCACCTGTTCCATCTGGCGGGCGAGGCCCCGGCCCCTCCGCAGGGGCCGCCGCAGGACGTCCCGCCCGGCATCGTCCACCTGCTGGAACGCCTGGACGACACGCCCGCCTACGTGCTGGACGCCGCCTACAACGTCCTCGCCTGGAACGCGATGGCCGCCGCGCTCGTCACCGACTTCTCCGCGCTGCCGCCCCGCGACCGCAACCCGCTGCGCTGGTTCTTCCTGGTCAGGGAGTCCGAGCAGCTCACCGAGGGCGACGAGTACTACCGGTTCGCCCAGGCCTCGGTCGCCGACCTCCGCGCCGCCCGCGGCCGCTACCCGAACGACCCGGGCATCAAAGCGCTTCTTCAAGAGCTGACGGAAGGCAGTGCGCTGTTCCGCCGCGTGTGGGCTGAACACGATGTGGAGATCCGGCGGAACACGAAGAAGACGATGGTGCATCCGGTCGTCGGGTCCATGGAGTTGCACTGCGACGTACTGGTCGTCCCGGAGAAGGACCAGAAGGTCATCCTCTATACGGCGACCCCGGGCACCCAGTCGCACGAGTCGTTGAAGTTGCTGCGCGTCATCGGTACTCAGAAACTCGGGGCGGAGTCGTCTCAACTGCCGTGACCGGTTTCCCGTCCGTTCCCATCGCGGGAGGGACGGACGCGGACAGCGTCGCCCACACGATCTTGACGCCGTCCACGATGAAGCGGTGGCCGTACCCCGTGGCGAGCGCGCGCACCATGAACAGGCCGCGCCCCGACTCGGCGAGGAGATCGAGCTCCTGACCGGGGGCGGGCCAGCGCGGCTCGCGCGGCGAGTGGTCGTGCACCTCGATGATGACGTGCGGCCATTCGAGGACCAGGCGCATCCCGAACAGCGATCCCGGAGCCTGGACGGCCGCCACGTTCGCGACGAACTCGCCCACGATCGTCTCGGCGTCGTCCCGCAGCCGGGCCAGCCCCCAGCTCTCCAGGGTCTGCCTGGTCAGCAGCCGTGCCGTGTCGGACGCGTCCGCGTTGACGAACAACGCCCGCCGGAACATCGCCCGCCCGTCCCTCACCTGGTCGACCACCCTCGCCACCCGCCTTCCGGAAACCTGTGCCGTCAAACACAGAGTTCTCCTGACGGACGGTGATGTCGCAGGTACGGTCTGGATTCGAAACCCCCGGGAACTGGGAGGACGTGACATGGCCGCCAACCCCTCGCCCAATCCGAAGACCAACATGTGGAACTTCATCGCGTGGTACCTGAGGATCTGGCGCATCGCGCACGGCATGACCGGCGAGGAACTCGGCCGGATCATGAAGGGCAGCAAGGCGACGGTTTCTCGGATCGAGAACGGTCACGAGCGCCTGAGCGGAACCCAGGCCCAGCTCATCGACAAGGCGGCGCACACCGGAGGGCTGTTCACGCTGCTCGTCTGGTACGCGTCCATCGGCCACGACCCGCAGTGGTTCGCCCAGTATGTCGAGCTGGAGCAGAAATCCAGCATCGTCCGGTCCTACGGCGCGCTCGTCGTCAATGGCCTGCTCCAGACGGAGGACTACGCACGCGCGTTGGCCACGGCTGGCATTGACCCCGAGCCGGAGCAGGTGGTCATCGACCGGATGCAGCGGCAGGGCGTTCTTGAGCGTAAGGGAGCCCCGCATCTGACGGCGATCCTTACTCAGAACGCCCTCGAATGGCCGGTCGGAGGACCCGATGTGCTGCGTGCCCAGCTCGCGCACCTCCTGAAGATGGCGGAACTCCAGAACGTGGTGATCCGCGTGGTGCCCCGCGTGGTCGGGGCGTTCGCCGGGCTGGCGGGTTCCTTCCAACTGCTCACAGGAACCGACTTCGGAGAAGTTGCCTATACGGACGCTCCTGGGACCGGACGTCTGGTGTCTTCCCCCGAGGACGTGATGAGCTATGTGGTGAGGTACGAGCGCATCAGCGCCGTCGCTCTCGCCGAGGGCCCGTCGCTGGAGCTCATCCGTCGGATCATGGAGGCGATCAGTGGCTAACGTCTGGCGCAAATCGAGCTACAGCGGCACTGAGCAGAGCGAGTGCGTTGAACTCGCTGATCTGGTCGATGTCGTGGGTCTTCGTGACAGCAAGGCTCCGGAAATGGGACACCTCACTCTGTCCCGCTCGGCGCTTGCCGAACTTCTTGGGAGCCTGGGCAAGTCGCCCCATGAATGAGCGGCCCTGGCGTAAGGCGAGCTACAGCGGCACCGAGCAGGGCGACTGCGTCGAGCTGGCTGATCTGACCAGTGGTGTTGGCCTTCGCGACAGCAAAGCCCCCGAAGCGGGTTACCTCAGCCTGCCGAAGTCTGCGCTCGCCGAACTCTTCATGCGCGTCACGGAGGTGACCGATGACTGAGAAGGTCGCGTGGCGTAAGTCCAAGGCCAGCGGTCCCGAACAGGGGGACTGCGTCGAACTCGCCGATCTGGTCGGTGTCGTCGGCATCCGTGACAGCAAGGCTGCCGAAAGGGGGCACCTGGTCCTCTCGCGTTCCGCGCTTGCTGACCTGCTCCGCCGAGTAGGAGGGGCTGTCGGATGACTGACGAAGCTCCCTGGCGCAAGTCGAGCCACAGCGGCACGGAGCAGAGCACCTGTGTCGAGCTGGCCAATCTGAGCAGCGCCATTGGTGTCCGCGACAGCAAGTTTCCGGAGCAGGGGCATCTGGTCCTGTCTCGGTCCGTGCTTGCTGACCTTCTCCGAGAAGTAGGAGGACAGTCGGATGAATGACCAGGCTCGTTGGCGTAAGTCGAGTTACAGCTGGACCGAGCAGGGCGAGTGCGTGGAACTGGCCCCCGTGTTCGGTGCGGTCGGGGTTCGTGACAGCAAGGATCCCGGTGCGGGGCATCTGATGGTGTCGCGGGTCTGGCTTGCCGAGTTGTTCGAGCGGATCCGGCCGGTGGACATCGGCTGAGTGGTACGGCCGTCAAGGAGTGCGTCCCTGTGGGGGCGCACTCCTTTGGTGTTAGTGACCGGGCGGGGCATGTCAGGTCCCCAGGCGGGCGTTCTACGATCATGAGTGATGTAGGGCGAAAGGTCGGGGTGTGGCGTGATGCCCGAGAGCGTGGACGACGTGGTCGTGGAGTACGAGACCGCTGGGCGCGTTCCGCTGCTGATCATCTCCGGCGTGTTCGCCCTCGGCGGGATCGCGGCTGCCTGCGTCGTCGTCTTCGGGATCGGCTGGAGCGACTACCTCGACTGGGCGACCGGGCCGCGGCCGTCCAGATACACCGAGGTCCCCGGTGAGCGGCACACCGCTTACGCGTGGCTGCTGGCCTTCTGCCTCCTCATGGGCGTGCTCGGCGTGGCCGGGCTGCTCCTCTTCAGGTTCCCGGCAGCGCGCACGCGGGTGGACGCGGCCGGGCTGCACACGTACAACCTCGGGCGGGAGCGCACGTTCGCCTGGTCGGAGATCAACGACATCACCATGAAGAAGACTTCGGAGCGCGGCCGGAAGGTCTACCGGCTCAGGGCCCGACTGACATCGGGCAAGAGCGTCCTGCTGCCTGGCCTGACCAGCGACGATCTGACCGAGAGCCCGAGCCCCGAGGACGAGCTGCGCCGGATCAGGGACGACCTCCGGCGACACGTCCAGCGGGGCTGACGGGCCGGGCCGTCCGGCGTCCTCCCGCGATCAGCCGAGGATGAGGGGGAGCCTGGCCGGGAAGCCGGCCAGCGCGGTCCTCTCCGCGTCGGTCGGGGTGCGGCGGCCGGTGCCGACGAGCAGGGCGTCCTTGTCGGAGAGGGACGCGGGGAAAGGCGCTCCGGCGACGCGTTCTAGGAGGGCGCGGGCGGCGGCCATCGGCTCGGACGGGGGTTCGGCGGCGTCCGGGAAGTCCGCGATCAGGTCCAGGTGGTGCAGCGTCCACTCCAGGACGTAGGCCGACAGGTAGTCGGCGACGGTCAGCACCTTGTCCTGCGTGCTGACGCGGGCGGACGGGTCGGCGAGGGTGGCGGCGCGTCCGGCGGCGCCGCCGACGTCGTCCAGGTGGAACTTGAGCCAGCGCGGTTCGCCGTACGCGGCGGCGAGGCGGGGGATCAGCGCGTCGAGAGGGTCGTCGCCGGTCGGGGGTTCGTCCTGGAGGTCCCAGTACGTCGCCGCGTCGGCGGTCGGCTCGGTGGCGGCGGGCGTGACCAGCGTGATCAGGACGTCCTGCGCGTCGATGACCAGGTGGCAGGCCAGGTCGCGGACCGACCATCCGGCGCATCCGGACGGACGCTCGAAGTGCTCGTCGGGGGTCTCGGCGACCGCTGCCAGCAATGCCGTCCAGGCACGCGAGAAGTGATCCATCCGCCGCACGCTAGCCCCGCCCGGCGGCGCCGACAAGCACGGGTCAGGCGGTCAGCCCCAGGGAGGCGACGAGCGCGCGCATCTCGTCGTGGTGGACGGTCGCCGGGTCGTGGATCAGCGGCCGGAGGTGGCCGTAGATCTCCAGGGACACCAGGCCGTGCATGCGGCCCCAGACGCGCAGGGTGAGCGCGAGCGCTTCCGGTGGCAGGTCGGGGAAGTCCTCGCGGACGTGGGCGACGAGGCCGGGGTCGAAGTCGTCCCAGGCGTAGGCGCGGCCGTCCTTCTGGAGGGGCGCGGCGGTCGGCCAGGCGGCGGCGACGAGGTCGGTCAACGCCGTGCAGGCGCGCAGTTCGGCGGCCTTGCCTGGGCTGTCGGCGGGCTCCTGGTAGCCCGGGACGGGATCGCCGTAGATCAGGCGGAAGCCCGGCGGGTTGGCGATCGCCCACTCGCGCATGGCCTGCGCCCACGCCAGGATCCGGCCGCCCGGATCGGACTCCGGGACGGCGTCGCGGGCGGCCTCGGCGGCCAGCACGAGCGCCGAGTAGACATCCCCGATCAGCGTCGTGACCAGGTCGTCGCGGGTGCGGAAGTAGCTGTAGATCGCGCCCGCCGTCATGCCCATCTCGCGGGCGATGGCGCGCAGCGAGATGGCGTCCGGACCGCCCTCGGCCATGAGCTTGAGCGCGACCTCCTTGATCTCGTCGGTGGTCTGCGCCCGCAGCCGGGCGCGGCGGTTCGTCGGCGTGGTCGGCTCGTCGCTCACCCTTGACACTCTACAGCGTTGGGCTACTGTACGCCGTGCCGCTTTCTGAACGGCGTGTAGTAAATCAACGGCATGTAGGGTGACGAGTGGAACAGCATCGACTACGCCTGGGGCTGCTGGCGTTGACGCAGCTCATCGTGGCTTTGGACTACAACATCGTGTACGTCGCGCTGCCCGACATCGGCAGCGCGCTCGGCTTCGGGCCGTCGTCCGTGCAGTGGGTGGTGAGCGCCTACGCGGTCGGGCTCGGCGGCCTGCTGCTCTTCGGCGGGCGGGCCGTGGACCGCCTCGGACCACGCCGCATGTTCATGACCGGCCTGGCGCTGTACGGCGTGGCGTCGCTCGCGGGCGGGCTGGCCACCGAGGCGGGAATGCTCATCGCGGCCCGCGCCGTCCAGGGGGTCGGCGGAGCGCTGCTGACCCCGGCGACGCTCACGCTCATCTACCGGGGCTTCGCCGAGGGACCCGAGCGGAACCGGGCGCTCGGCGCGTGGGGCATGGCGGGCTGCGCGGGCCTCGCCGCCGGGTCGCTGCTCGGCGGCGTGCTCACCAACTACCTGGGCTGGGAGTGGGTGTTCTATGTGAACGTCCCGCTGGCGCTCGGCTGCGCCCTGGCCGCGCCGCGGCTGCTGCCCGCCGACCCCGCCCGCACGCCCGGTTCGTTCGACGTGCCGGGTGCGCTGCTCGCGACCGCGGGCTCGGCGCTGCTGGTGTTCGGGCTGGCCAGCGGCTCGGGCGCCGGATGGGTCTCGGTGCGCGGCCTCGGCGCGCTGGCGGCCGGCGCCGTCCTGCTCGCGGTGCTGCTGGTCGTGGAGTCGCGCACCCGCG
>NZ_JBFAOF010000021.1:0-25749 GCF_040675125.1 Spirillospora sp. NPDC049652
GCCGAAGCGCTGCTCACCCACGCGCTGCAACCGCTCAACGCCGTCGCCGTGGCTGTGTGGTCGGCGGGCGCGGACGCCTCCCTCACCCTGGCGGGAGCCGCCGGGTTCGACCCCAAGGAGACGACCCGGTGGCGTTACGTGCCGCCCGGCATCGCCACCCCGGCGCGCGCGGCGCTGGTGGAACGCCGCCCGGTCTGGTTCACCTCCCTGAAGCGGGAAGGCCTCCCGTCGATCGGACGTCAGGCCTCCACCGCGGACGGCCGGGTCGCCGTCCCCGCCGGAACCGGAGGCCGCATCATCGGGGTGCTGGAGGTCTGCTGGCCCGGCCCGCCGCCGGAGCAGTCGGCCCGGCTCGAGCGCCAACTGGAGGCACTCGCCGAACTCTGCGCCCACACCCTCGAGTCCCACACCCTTCAGGCCTGGACCCCGGGCGCCCCGGACCAGCACCGGCACACGCGCGAGCTGGCCGAACTCACCGACCTCGCCGACGGGCTCCACGACTCGGTCATGGTGCTGCTCCCGCACCACGACGCCGAGGGCGCCCTGGTCGACTTCCGGATCCACCACCTCAACAGCCGCTTCGTGGACATGGCCGGACGCCCCGCCGGCGTCGTCGCCGGGACGCTGCTGCTGGAGTCCTACCCGCTGGCGGCCGACCGCGGCGGGCTGCTGGAGAAGATCGAACGGGTGCACGTCACCGGCGAGCCCTTCCGCGCCGAACGGGTCACCCTCACCTCACTGATCGGGCAGATCCCGCTCACCGTGGTCGCCGACCTCAACATCACCCGGCACGGCGCCGCCGTGCTGCTGGTCTGCAGGATCGAGGACGAGGCCGCCCGCCTGGCCAACCTCCTGCAGCACGCCCAGCGGCTCGGCCGGATCGGCGGCTTCGAGGAGAACGTCATCACGGGGGAGATCACCTGGAACAGCCAGCTCTTCGAGCTGTACGGGCTGTCCACCGAGTCCTCCCCGTCGCCGCTGACCGCCCTGCCCGCGCACGCGCACCCCGACGACGAGCCGGCGATCGGCCGGTTCCTCCGCACGGTCCTGCGCCACCACCGGCCGAGTTCGACGGCGTTCCGGTTGCGGCACTCGAACGATGTCGTCCGGCACCTGCGCGTCGTCGCCGAGCCGGTCCTGGACGACGCCGGTCATCTCCTCGCCGTGCGCGGCGCCTACCAGGACGTGTCCGCCCAGCACTGGACCGAGGTCGCCCTGGCCGCGACCCGCGACCAGCTCGCCCACACCGAGCAGCAGGTCGCCGAACGCAACCGGCTCGCCCTGCAGCTCCAGCGCGCCATCATGCCCCCCACCCGCGGCCCGATCAACGTCGGCGGCCTGCAGGTGGCGGTCCGGTACCGTCCCGCCGAACACGAACACCTGGTCGGCGGCGACTGGTACGAGGCGATCGTGCTGCCGTCCGGGCAGATCCTGCTCGGCGTGGGCGACGTCGCCGGACACGGCATCGACGCGGCCACCGGCATGGTCGTCCTCCGCAACGCGCTGCGCGGCCTGGCGGCGACCGGCGCCGGCCCGGCCCAACTGCTCGGCTGGCTGAACCTCGTCGCCAGCCACCTCACCGACCACGTGACCGCGACGGCGCTGTGCGCCCTGTACGACCCGTCCACCCGGATCCTGCGGTGGGCCCGCGCCGGGCACCTGGCCCCGGTGATGATCCGCGACGGCGAGACCTCCATGCTGCCGATGGTCCGGGGAATGCTGCTTGGCGTCCTCGACGACGGCGAGTACGAGGAAGGCACCCTCACCCTGGCCGAAGGCGACGTCCTCCTGATGTACACAGACGGGCTGGTCGAACGCCGCGACGGATCCATCCAGGACTCCCTGGACCACCTGCTCACCACAGCGCGCAGGCCCGCCGGCGACCTGGAGACCCGCCTGGACAACCTGCTCACCTACAGCAACGCCGACACCGACGACGACACCTGCATCGTCGGCATCCACCTCCCGACCCTCGACGGACCGCCCCAGACGCAGGCGGAGGGCGACGGGCACCTCTAAGCGGCGCTGCCACGACCACGGGAGATGCGACCGATGCGGCACCCACTGGCCGAGATCCACCGCATGTCCGAGCTCGTCGAGCCGATCGCCACCGTCACCTTCTCCGAGGTGCCCAACGAGGCGTTCCTCGCTCTGGGGATGCGCGACCCGGACGGCTACCTCATCGAGGTCGGTCAGGCCACGGGCATGCTCCACGGTGTCTTCGCCGACCGTCCCGCACCCGGCTAGAGGCGACGGCGACGGTTCGGCTGAGCCCTGTGCGCCGGCATGTTCGGCGCTGCCCGATCGCGAACGCCGCCGCCGGGGGAGCCCCGCATTCCCGAAGACCCCGGATTCCGCCTCCCGGACGAGGCCGATCATTCACCGTCGGCCGATCGCCGCGCGTGAGTCTGATGCTGGGTTGGGAGGAGCGTCTCCCGGTGGTCAGAGGGTCGGCGCGGTCAGGTAGTCACCGTGCTCCAGGTCGTCGAGGAGCGTCGGATGGGTGGGCGACCAGCCCAGCAGCTGTTGGGTGTAGGCGCTGGAGACGGGCCCGTCGAAGGCGTAGGCGAGGGCCATGAACGGGCTGATGTAGTGCCCGGCGGCCTGGTCCGGGGTCAGCGAGACCGTGGGCAGGTCCAGGCGCCGGGCGATCGTCTCCGCGATGCTCTTCATCGTGACGGCGCTCTCGCCCACCGCGTGGAGCACACTGCCCGCCGGGGCCTTCTCCACTGCCAGCCGGAACACGGTCGCCGCGTCGAGGCGGTGGACCGCGGGCCACCGATTGCCGCCATCGCCGACGTAGGCCGAGACGCCGGTCTTCCGTGCGGTGGCGATGAGCATGGGGATGAAGCCGTGGTCGTCCGGGCCGTGGATCGTGGGAGCGGGACGGACCACGCTCGCGCGCACCCCCCTGGCGGCGAAGTCCAGGCAGGCCCGTTCGCCCGCGATGCGGAAGGGGGCGAGTCCGGCCGGGTCGGGCTCGTCCTGCTCGGTGGCCTCCCGGCCGGAGGGCAGCACCAGCGTCCCCGAGGTGATGACCAGCGGCTTGCCCGAACCTTCCAGCGGCAGGCCGAGAGTCTTGATGGCGTTGGTGTCGCGCCTCATCA
This sequence comes from Spirillospora sp. NPDC049652, assembly GCF_040675125.1. Taxonomy (NCBI): domain Bacteria; kingdom Bacillati; phylum Actinomycetota; class Actinomycetes; order Streptosporangiales; family Thermomonosporaceae; genus Spirillospora; species Spirillospora sp. NPDC049652. Next base: position 3,108 of record NZ_JBFAOF010000021.1, read on the forward strand.
TGTCGTCCGGGTCGGCGAAGTCGCCGCCGAAGGCCATGTGGACGACGCCGTCCGCGGCTTCGGCGCCGCTGTGCAGGCTGTCGAGGTCGTCCAGCGAGCCGCGGTGGACCGCGGCGCCCAGCGACTCCAGCCGGGCGGCCGAGGCGTCCGAGCGTGCCAGGCCGGTCACCTCGTGACCGGCCGCGAGGAGTTCGGCGACGACGGCGGGGCCGGTCTGACCGGATCCGCCAGTAACGAAGATGCGCATGAATCGGTCCTTCTGCCTGTTGGGCACCGACCGAACGGTCCAGTGCGGGCGGGGGACGCATCGGGCGTCAAGACGGCGGCCGCGTCGGCCGGCACGTCGAGTTCTTCCCTTCTCACGCGCCGGGTGCCGGGGCCGACGCCGAGGTAGCGTCAGTCGCTGACGTTACTTAGCGCCAGTCACTGACGTCAAGTAGCGCCAGTCGCTGACATGTGCGGTAGCCTTCAGGGGTGCCGAGAAGCGGAGCAGACGCGCGTCGCCGACTGCAGCAGGCTGCGCTGGAGCTGTACAGCGAACGCGGTTTCGACCAGACCACCACGGCCGAGATCGCCGCTCGGGCGGGAGTCACCGAGCGCACGTTCTTCCGCCACTTCCCCGACAAGCGGGAGGTCCTGTTCTGGGGCGAAGCGGACCTGCGCGCCGCACTGGTCGAGGAGGTCGCCGCCGCTCCCGACGGTCTGCAGCCGCTCGATGTCCTGCTGCTCGCATTCAGGAAGGCCGGACGAGTGCTGGAGGAGAACCGGCCCTTCTCCGGACCGCGACTGGAGCTCATCGCCAGGACGCCGGCACTGCGCGAACGCGACCTGGCCAAAGGCGCCTATCTCACCGAAGCCGTGGCGCAGGCACTACGTCAGCGGGATGTCCCCGGCCAGGTGGCCGACCTGGCCGCCCACACAGGCTGGGCCGCCTTCCACCACGCGGCCCAAGCGTGGATCGACGACCCGGCGCAGAGCCTGGACGCGCATCTCCTCCAAGCCTTCGACCTCCTGCGGACCCTCTCCGCGCCCGTCCCACCGAAGCGAGCGCGGCCGAGAAGCTGACCGGGACCTCCCCGCCCCTGGTCCACCACAGCCACACGACCGCAGGCTCGCTCAGGGCCGCCGCATCTGCGGGCCCCGGCCTGTCGGTCCAGGACCCGCAGCGGGCCCCGGGATCAGTGGCTTTCGGTGAGTTCCCCGGTGAGCTTGCGGTGCAGGTCGGCACTGACGTCGTCCAAGCGATGGGTGGCCGCTCCAGCCGCCGTGGCACGCGCCTCCAGCGGGCCGGTTCCGGTGGCGGTGAGTTCGGAGCGATTGGACGGACGGGCCGGAGGCTCAGGCGACGGGGGCGCCGGCGACGCGGCGCTCGCCGCCGTTGTGCTCCTGCCAGAGCCGGTACACCTCGACGGCGGCCTCGCGCTCCTCGTGGCGCATCGGCAGCCGGCGCTGCTGCCAGGGCTTGGCGAACTCGTCGTAGAAGGTGTCCAGCTCGAAGTACTTGCGGTCGTCGACGTAGTGCGGCTCGTACGCCTCGCGGGTGGTGAGGAAGACGACCTCGTCCGGCGAGCAGTAGTACAGCGAGCCCAGGCACATCGGGCAGGGATGGGCGAGGACGTAGATGGTCGCGCCGGTCAGGTGCTCGGTGCCCAGCTTCGTGCAGGCCTCGCGGATCGCGAGGATCTCCGCGTGCGCGGTCGGGTCGTTGGTCTGGGCGACCTTGTTCGGGCTCTCGGCGAGGATCTCGCCGTTCCGGACGATGACGGTCGCGAACGGGCGGCCGCCCTCGGCGACGTTCTGGCGGGCGATGTCGATGGTGCGCTGGACGAAGTCCATGAAAGTCCTCCGAGAGTGGAAGCGGAACGGGGGAAGGAGGCGGAACGCCGGACGCCGGTTCCGGCGTTCCGCCTCGTCGCCGTCCGAGTGCGACGGCGTGAGGGGGCCGTCAGAAGGGCTTGGTCGGCAGGTACTTGCCGTCCAGGGTGATGACGGCGCGCTCGCCGCCCTCGGGGTCGGCGACCTTCTTCACGTCGAGCCGGAAGTTGATCGCGGAGATGATGCCGTCGCCGAACTCCTCGTGGACCAGGGCCTTGAGGGTCGTGCCGTACACCTGGAGCATCTCGTAGAAGCGGTACATGGTGGGGTCGGTCGGGATCCGGTTCGGCATCGAGCCGCGAACCGGGACGGTCTGCAGCAGCGTCACCGCGTCCTCGTCCAGACCGAGCAGCTCGGCCACGGCCTTCGCGGACTCCTCCGGCAGCGGGTGCTGCCCGAGCACGGCGGCGGTGGTGAAGGCCACCGAGAGACCCGATGCCTCCGCGATCTGCTTCCAGGACAGGTTCTTGGCGGTCTTGGCCGCCACGGCCTTGGCGGCCAGGGCCTCGCGAGCGGTCTGCTCGAACTGGGCGTGCAGCATGGTCGGTACGTCCTTGTCTGAAGTGGGGTTGTCGGGCCGGTCAGGCGGCGAGTACGGCACTGGTGCCGGTGAGGTCCTCGACTCGGCCGGTGGGGATGTCGAAGACCCAGCCGTGCAGGGTGATCTGCTCGTCCGCCAGGGCCTTGGCGACCGAGGGATGGGTGGCGAGGTTCGCCAGCTGCGCGAGCACGTTCTGCCGCACCAGAGCCGGGACGCCATCCCCGGCGGCGGTCCGGGCCACCGAGGCGTCCGCGAGCCGGAGCCAGGAGGCGACCGACGGAGCGGCGCTGAGGTCGTGGCCCTCGGCGAGGGCGGTCATCGCGCCGCACGCGGAGTGGCCGCAGACGATGACGTCCTTCACGCCCAGGGCGGCGACGGCGTACTCGATGCTCGCCGCGACCCCGTCGGCCCCGGGGCGGTAGGCGGGCACCAGGTTGCCGGCGGTGCGGATGACGAACAGGTCGCCGGGCTCGGCGCCGGTGATCAGCTCGGGCACCACCCGGGCGTCGGAGCAGCCGATGAACAGGGTGCTCGGCGAGTGATGCGCGGCCAGGCGAGCGAAGAGCTCCGCCCTGGCGGGGAAGACGTCGCGCTGGAAACGGGCGACGCCCTCGGTGAGGTCGTGCATGGTCACCCCCTTCGGGGGAGATTCGGTTCCCTTTCGGGCTGATAAATCCACCATGCATGACCTGCGACTATAGAGTCAAAGAGTTATTGGCAATGAACTCTATTGCTGTCGTCTATAGTTGGGTTCATGCCCGTCCTCGAACTGCGCCACCTCCGCTACCTGCTGGCCGTCGCCGACCACGGCAACTTCACCCGGGCCGCCAAGGAGCTGCACATCTCCCAGCCCACGCTCTCCCAGCAGATCAAGCAGTTGGAACGGACGGTGGGCGTGCTGCTGCTGGACCGCACCGGCCGCACGGTACGGCTGACCGACGCCGGAGCCGTCTACGCCGACCATGCCCGGCGCGCCCTGCGCGACCTGGCCGCGGCCGAACGCGCCGTCCACGACGTCCAGGACCTCTCCCGCGGCCACCTGCGGCTGGGAGTCACTCCCACGTTCACCGCCTACCTCGTCGGCCCGCTCACCGCCGAACTCCGCACCCGCCATCCCGGCATCGGCCTCACCCTGACCGAGATGCCCCAGGACCAGCTGGAAACGGCCCTGCTCGCCGATGACCTCGACCTCGGCATCGCCTTCGCCGGCCCGCACCTGCCCGGCATCGCGGCCACCGCCCTGTTCACCGAGACGCTCAGCCTCGTCATCAGCGCTTCGCGCGCGCGGACAACGCCCAGCCCGCTCCCGGTCCACGCCGTCAGGGACGAGCAGCTCGCCCTACTCAGCGGCGACTTCGCCACCCGCGGCCATATCGACGCCTACTTCGCCCGCCACCGGGCCACTCCGCGCATCACGGTCGAGGCCGGCTCCATCCAGGCCATCACCGAGATCGTCCAGTGCACCCGCCTGGCGACCGTTCTGCCCGACGCCATCACCCACGACCATCCCCACCTCGTCCCCGTCCCGCTCGACCCGTCCATGCCCACCCGGACCGTCACCCTGCTGCATCGCGAGAACGCCTACCAGAGCGCCGCCGCCCGCGCCTTCACCCACCTCACCCACGATTTCGTCCACAGCCGCGGTTACACCCCGCCCCCTGACCGGCCGCCTGACCCACCTCGGCCGCTCGACGACGTACGCCACCCACCTTCTTCACCGACGAGGCAGACGACGCAGGCGGCAGCGTTGGCGGCGGGTGCGAGAGTGCGGCGCGAACGGCGGCTACGACTGCCGCTGCACGCGGCGGTGACCGGGACGGCCGGTACGGCTGCGACTGCGTGGACGTCTCGTCGTCGCCCTGCTCATTGGCCGGCTCCTCGACCGTATTGAGCGCGCCAGGTTGCTGCCCCTGGGGCGAGACACGCCAGGCGCGACTCGCCGATTCCGATCACACGTCGTCATGAAAGACGCCCGTCCACAAATGGTCAGCGAGGCAGGGACGGCGACGGCGGTGCGCGGCCTGTGGTGCGATGCCTCGCTGACCGATCTTGGAGGACATGTGCGACGGGTGTTGTTGGTGCTCACCGCTTCCCTGATGGGGGCGGCTTCAGCGGTGGTGGGTCCGGCGGGAAGCGCCGACGCCTCGGCCTGCCGCCAGGCGGTGGGTGTTGTGGTCTCGCCGAACCCGGTGGTCGGCGGGACGAAAGCCACGGCGAAGGTCCACCTGAAGTGCGCGGCCGGTGCCCATGGCCTGGCACTGAAGGTGTCGGCGGCCGGGCCGGCCACACCGCACTCGATCCGGATGCCCCGCCGCGCTCACTGGGCCACCTTCAAGGTCACCACCCATCAGGTGCGCAAGGCGGAGGCCCACTGGCTTCAGGTCGGCTCAGGTCGCCTGCGCGCGCGGACCACACTGCGCGTCCTGCCCGCCGTGAAGCCCCCGGCGCCGGCGCGGCTTTCGACCCTCACCGTCGCGCCCAACCCGGTGGAAGGCGGCGACAACGCCACCGGGACCGTCACGTTGACCCGCCCCGCGCCCAGCACCGGGCTGCCGGTCCACCTGGTCAGCAGCAATCCCGCCATGGCCCAGGTGCCGTCCCAGATCACGATCGCGGCGAATCGCACGTCAGCCGACTTCGTCATCGGCACGAACGTGGTGAGGCCGCTCGGCGGCACGGCCCGGAACGCGAAGGCGTCCAACGTGCTCGCGGGCATTTCCGCGTCCATCTCCGACGGGCGGAAGCTGGGCCCGGTCAGCTTGACGTTGCAGCCCCGGATGGCCTTCACCCTGACCACCGACCGCGACTACGTGCGGCCGGGCCACCCGCTGACCGGCACGGTCGTCCTCTCCCGGGCGGCGCCCGCGGGCGGCATCGTCGTCTCGGTCGGAAGCGATGACCGCGAGGTCACGCTCAGCACCACGTCCGTGCCCATTCCCGCCGGAGCCGTCTCGGGGACATTCCAGGCGATCGCGGCCGCCCAGGCCGCCCCGCGCCAGTTCGTGATCACAGCCTCGATTCCGCACATGACCAGCCAGAACATTCTGCATGTGCGGAGGGCCGGCAACCTCGACGCGCTCTCAGGCACCCGCGAGCAACTGCCCAACGGAACGTCGGTCACGGAGACCGTGTCGCTGACCGATCCCGTCGACCACGACTCGATCGTCACCCTGACAAGTGAGGACCCGAACGTGACGGTGCCGGACCGGGTCGTCGTCCCCGCCGGGAGGACCTCCGCCCCCTTCGTCCTGAAGGTGGGCACGCTCGCGACGGGAAAGCGGGTATGGGTGACCGCCTCGCTCGACGGGGACACCGTCCGGCAACTGTTCCGAGTCGGCCCCAACGGTCTGGCGTCCTTCACCGTCCCCGGCCAGGTGACCGCGGGCCAGGGTTTCACCGGCGAGGTGCGGCCGGTCGCGGACGTGAGCGAGGACTCGGTCGTCACGCTGACCAGTAGCGATCCCCACCTGGTTCTCCCCGCCACCGTGACCGTCCTGAAGGGCTACGAGTACGTGACGTTCACCGGCACGACGACCGGACCGGTCACCGCCCCAACCCCGGTGACCGTCACCGCCTCCTGGGCCGGCAGCACCCTCACCCGAACCATCACCCTCAACCCCTGACCAACCTGAATGGCCCTTTGATCCACGACCTGGATCAAAGGGTCATTGCCATGTTCGTTGGGGTGAGGCGTGAGGCGTCTCCCCGCCCCGTCGTTAGCTCAGGTGGGTGACGGCTGTCGTCCCGACCCGGACGGAGGGAAGCCGTTCGGGCCGGGAGCGACCCGACATCGGCTCGGGGACGAGGGAGGGGTCGGCATCAGTGGCACGTCAGGTGTTGACGGCCTCGACCTTGCGCCAGCGGGCCTCGATGAAGGAGTACACCCCGAAGACCGTCAGGCCCGCCGCCACCGCGACCAGCAGCCACGGGCCGGCGGGCGTGCCGGCGAACTGGCGCAGCGTGCCGTCCAGCCCCTTGGCCTTGCCCGGGTCGAAAGTGACGGCGGCATAGATCAGGAAGGCGCTGATCCCCCCGAACACCAGGCCGCGCGCGACGTGTCCGGTCACGCCCACGATCGTGGCGATCTGGCGCATGCGGCGGTTCATCTGCTCGGTTTTGAGTTCCTTCAGGAACTTGCGCATGACCGCCTTGAAGAGCATCACCACGCTGAAGGCCGCGACCGCGATGCCGAAGGCCAGCACCAGCCAGCGTCCGCCCGGCTGGCCCATCGCCTTGGCGGTGAAGGACTGGGACTGCTGATCGGACGACTTGCCCTTGTTGCCCAGCGCGAAGCCCAAGGTGCCGACGAGCGTGGCCGTGTAGAAGACGGCCCGGCCGAGCGAGGCCAGCCGCTTGCGCGGCTTGTGGCCGTTGGGGACCGGCTGCCCGTACAGCGCCTCGGCGTACTGCCACAGGGCCAGGCCGGCGAACCCCACCACGATCACCCAGACCAGCACCTTGCCGCCGGGTGTTCCCATCACGGTCGCCAGGGCGCCCTTCTGATCGGCCTCGCCGCCTCCGGAACCGAAGGCGACCTGCACGGCGAGCACACCGATCAGCACGTAGATGACTCCGCGACCCGCCAGCCCGATCCGGGCGAGGTGATGGAACCATGAGTGGCCCGCGGCTCTCCGCCCCTTCTGCCGCACCTGTTCCGTCGCCGCATTGGACGCCATACCGCCACCTTTCTTCTGCGCAGCGGTGCGTCCCCTATCTGTGTCCCGCCAAACCCTCAGCCTGAACGGACGTTCATCACCTTGTCCTTGACCGGCGCGGTGCGGCGAAAGCAGAGTCCCTCCCGTGGCAAGGAGCGGGAGGCGCCTCGTGAAGAAGGCCGGCGAGCCCGGCCGGGGTGATCGGTACACGCGGCGGGCGACAGGTCTGGCGGCGGGTCCCGCCTGGTCTGGCTCCGGCCTGGCCAGGGAAGGGTGGCCGCGCCCGCCGGCCGACAGCGTACGGCGGTTCTGGAGGTGAGCCTTGAGGAGAAGGAGTTCATCGAGGAAAGGGACACCCTCATGCGCACCCCTGACGCTCAGGAGTCGATGCTGCGGCACGCCGCCGCCGACGCCGAGGTCCGAGACCGGCTGCTGGAACGGCCTGCGGACTTCGGTGTACTCGATGTAGCGGTGGTCCCCGGGTCCGTCGAGCAACCCGACACCGAAGCCCTGGCCTACTGGACCACGGGCTTGGCGGCCATCGACGTCTACGCCTGCTGGACCACCTGCAGCGAGGGCCTCTACACGATGGTCTGCGACGGCATGACCAAGTAGCAGCGGAAACCGCTCCGCACGTCGGCTGGGCGGGGGCGCTGGACCGTGTTCACGACCCGCAGGTCCGGGATTCTGGTGCTAAGCGGCGTGCAGACTCTGGAGGCGCGGGCCGCGCGGTGTGATGCGCCGAACGACATCCATGGCCGATACCAGGGCGGACTCCTGGCTTGCCACGCCGTTGGTGTGGTTGCCCGCGAAGTAGAGGCCGCCGATTCCCTGCGCCGCTTCCAGGCGGCGGCGTGCCTGGATCATGTCGGGGGTGACGAGCAGATGCTCGAAGTCGGCACGGCACAGCATGCGCTCGGGAAGGCGGTCCCGCTGGATGATCTGGCTTTTGAAGACCGGGATTCCGTGCACTGGTTCCAGCCAGTCGCAGCTTTCGCAGCGGTCGCCGTCCACCACCAGGTTGCTGGTCGCCCAGTGCGCCCGGTCGTCCGGCATATAGAGGGGGTCGAGGTGCAGCGCGTAGGGGGCTGGGGTCGTCCGGAACCGACTCAGGCATGAGTGCAGTTCGTCGGCGCCGGCCAAGGGGGCGAGCAGGCGCAGCGCTGACGGCGGCGGCACCGCCAGGACCAGCCGGTCGACCAGGTGCCGTTCCCCGGCCGCGTCGAGCAGTTCGAACCCGTCGTCGTGACGGCGTATCTCCTCCAGCGCGGTGCCGGTCTTGACCTTCGCCCTCGGCGCTCCCGCCGCCAGCGCCCAGGCGAGCCCTTCCAGGCCGGGGACGAGCTGCTGCCATTGGGCCTCGCCCCCGCCGGCCACGTAGAAGTGGATCGCCGCGCGTGCGGAGATCTCCTTGACCTGCTCGATCCCGCAGCAGAACAGCGAGGCGGGGCGGGCGTACAGCAGATCGGTCTTCAGCTTTTCCGGAACCGGCAGCGGATCGACCAGTTCTTGGAACGGGACGCACCAGTCGACGTCCCGCTCGTACCAGTCGACGGCGCGCTTCAGGAAGAGGCCGAGCACTTCCCACGCCTTCCCCTCGACCGTCCGCATGGGATACCGACTGCGGCCGTCGGCGGGCGTGACCAGCAGTGGTGTCGCAGTACCGAACCGCCGCACGGAGAGCGAGGCGGGAATGGGTCGGATGTCCTCGTCGCGGTAGTCCAGAAGGGCGAGCAGCCGGCGGTGCAGGGGAAAGCCTTCGGCGGAGATGTCCTGGGCGCCGAGTTCGATCGACACCTGCCGTCCGTTCAGCCGCACCGGCACGGAACGCGCGTTGCCGCCTATCTCGTCCCGGCTCTCCAGGATCACGGTCTCGGCTTCTTCTCCCAGGAGCCAGGCGACCGCGAGTCCGGCGATTCCTGCTCCGGCTATTCCAACGCGCATGGCCTTCCTCCTGAGGGGGCACTGGATTTCGCCTTGTTGTGGGAAAGGCACGTGCTCATCTAGCGTCCGGCGGGGGAGTTGCTCCGCGCCCCTGCCAGGGGGACCCGCGTCGGCGCACCGCACTGTGATCTCATGGTCCGGCGTGCCGGTGGCCGGCTCCCTTCTCTCCTCTATCCACCGCGCTGACTTCTGGATGACGTCGTGCTGACGGATGCCTGACGTTCAGGACGGGACGGGGTCGGCCCTCATGGGCACCCTGCTGATCTGGTGGCCTGCCTTGATCCCCTCAGTGAGCGTCGTCAGGCGTCCACGGGGCGTAGTCCGGGTGGTGCCAGAGCCTCCCCGGACCGGGGTTGCCGGGGAAGTCGTCGCCGCCGAGGGCATGGGCGACGCCCCACACGGCGTTGAGGGCCGAGGTCAGAGCGTGGTCCAGCCAGCCGGCCGAGAAGGAGACGGCGTCTCCGGCGAGGAACAGGTTGTCGGCCGGTTCGCCGGGGACGGACTTGGTGAAGTGCGCGGCGAGATCGCGTTGCATGGCGTACTCGCCGGGACGGACGAACCGGCAGATCCCGCGGAAGTTCGGCTCGTTCTCCCACGAGACGGTGAAGGTGTTGCCGGCGGTGACGTGGTCGCGGATGCGGTCGGCCAGTTCGGGGAAGATGCGCGTCAGTTCCCGCAGGTGCAGGTCGAGGCGTTCGTCCAGGGACGAGGCGGCGAGTTTGGTCGCGTCGCGCCCCCAGGTGTACCCGAGGCCGAGTACGCCGGGCCCGTCGCCGCCTGGGGGAGGGAGCGTGTAGACGCAGCGCGGCGTCGTGTCGGTCAGGGTGACGCCGTCCATGCCGGTGCCCCGCCAGAACGGCTCGCTCACTGAAACGATCTTTGCTGAGGGCCAGGGCACCCCGGCGCGCAGCGCCGACCGCAGCCGGCGGCCGAACGGGGCGCCCGGGCCCGTCCGCGGGATGTCGATGCCGGTCTCGATGACGGCGGGCTGGGGCGTGAGGACGGCGGCGGGGTAGGTGACCGTGCCCTCGTCGTCGGTGACGGCGACCCGGCCGTCCCGGGTGGTCCGCAGCGCCCGCGCGCGCCCTCGGGGCGTGCCCCCGTGCAGCTCCTCCAGGCTGGCCGGGGGGTCGTGCGGGCGTTCCGCCCGGGTCGTCCACCAGCGTTCGGCCAGGGCGGCGGAGCCGTCGCTCAGGTAGTAGCTGGTCGCCTCCCCGGTGGTCAGCACGAGCCGGAACATCTCGACCGCCGAGATGTCGAAGAAGGCGTCCCAGCCGCCGGTGCCGAACCCCGCCGTGCCGAACAGGCGCGCTTGGGCGGGGTCCATGGCGGCGGTCGCCGGGTCGGTGAGGAACCGCTGGAAGCTCCAGGTCTCGTACTTCTCCAGGAGGTGGTTCCAGCGGCTTTTGACGGCCTTCAGGTCGCGGTCGGCCAGGTCCTGCTGGAGCCGGGTCAGCCCGACCCGGTCGAGTGCCTCCCGCCACAGGTCGTGGATCCGGCGGAAGGCGGGCTCGCGGGCGAACAGTTCCTCCGGCGAGGACACCGCGATGCGGCGGCCGTCGACGTCGACCGTCGTGTGGGCCACGTCGTCCGCGAACGCCTCGGGGAACACGCACCGTTCGAGGGAGAACCGGTCGACGTACTGGGCGAGAAGGAGTCCGGTGTCGGGGAAGCGCATGCAGCCGAGTTCGGCCCGGGTGTCGCCGGGACCGAGCCGGCGGCTGTGCATCCGGCCGCCGAGGCGGCGCCCGCCAGGACCGTCGGGGTCGTGCTCGGCCTCGTAGAGGACGGGGACGACCCCCATGCGCAGCAGTTCGAACGCGGCGCATAGCCCGGCCGCCCCGGCCCCGATCACCGCCACCCGGACCCGGCCGAGAGCCTCCTCCGGCAGAGAGGCCAGCGGAGCGTCGAAGGAGGCGTAGCGGGCGTAGTCGAAAGGGAAGTCCGGCTGGAGTCCGGCGCCCGAGCGCCGCCCCGCGCCCGGCGCCCGTACCTGGTCGGGGATCATGCGGTCTCCTCTGCGTGGGCTCCGCGCGGCCCGTCACGGCGAGGCGCCCGTCCGCCGGTCAACGGCGGAGGTGGACGGTTCCGTCCTTCATGACGAAGCGCACGTCGCCCATACGGTCGATGTCGTGGAAGGGGTCGCCGGCGACGGCGACCAGGTCGGCGCGGCAGCCGGGGGCGAGGCGCCCGAGGTCGTCGCGGCCGAGGACGCGGGCGGCCGCCGAGGTCGCCGCGCGCAGCGACCGCAGCGGGCTCAGCCCCGACTCCACCAGGACCGGGAACTCGCGCCAGTTGTCGGCGTGGTCGAACATCCCGGCGTCGGTGCCGAAAGCGATCTCCACGCCGCTGCGGGCGATCCGCCGCAGCCCCCGGCGGAGCGCGGGCGCGTAGGCGCGGAACTTCGCCTGGGCGGCGTCCTCGGCCCAGAAGGAGTCGTCGTCGAGCCGGTCCAGGTAGTAGGAGAGCACGTACTGGGTCGGCACCACAGGTATCCGCCGTTCGGCGAGCATCGCCAGCGTCCCCTCCTCGGCCAGCGTGCCGTGCTCGATCGTCGACACACCCGCCGCCGCCGCCCGGCGCACCCCGGCGTCGGAGAGCACGTGGCAGGCGGTCGGCAGTCCGCGGTCGCGTGCGGCGGCCACCAGGGCGGCTGCCTCCTCGGGCAGGTAGCCGAGTTCCTCCGGCCCGTCCAGGGCGGAGGTGAATCCGCCGCTGAGGGCGAACTTGATCCAGTCGGCGCCCGCGCGCGCCTGCTGGCGCACCGTCCGCAGGATCTGCGCGGTTCCGTCGGCGATCGCGCCGTTCTCGAGCCGGTGCGCGGTTCCGGGCGGGGTGTGGTCGCCGTGCCCGCCGCTCGCGGAGATGATGCGCGGGGCCACGCTGATCCGCGGGCCGCGCACCACCCCTCGCTCGACCGCCCGGCGCAGTTCGATGGTGACGGGGGCCTCGACCGGGCAGCCCAGGTCCCGGACCGTGGTGAAGCCGTTGTCCAGCAGCGCGTGCAGCCGGGGCAGCGCCCGCAGCACGGCGGCGGCCGGCCCTTCGGTCTGGGTCACCAGGTGGACGTGGCAGTCGATGAGCCCGGGCAGCAGGGTGACGTCGCCGAGGTCGAGGGCCTCCGCGCCGCGGTGCCTCCCGCGGCGGCCGGTCACCTCCACCACACGGCCGTCCCGGACGAGCACCGCGGTGGGGCCCCGGGCCTCCGCGGAGGTTCCGTCCCACGCCCGGTCGGCGGAGACCACCACCTCGGAGGCCATCATTCCCTTTCCGTTCCGCCGTCCTCGCGGAAAAGGGATCAGCGGAATCCGTCGGTGAACGAGAAATGGGAAGCGGGGCGGTCGCATCGCGAAGGCCGTGCTCTCATGGGACAACCGGGTCGGCGTGCTGTCAATACGCCCCGGCGGTTTCTGGCCCACGGAAGCGGGTGACGGCGCTCCGGAGGCAAATGACGGCGCTATGCCGCGGTCTGCTCAGCGCCTTTCTTGGTTCTCACGCTGCTCTCCGGTAAGAACGGCCGCACCTTTCTCTCGGGCCCGTCGCAGAAATCTCTTTCGGGTGGCCCGATGTCAGCCCGGCGTCAGCGAAACGTCAAACCTCTGGGGAGGAACACGGATCGGACAAGCGCGGAAAGCAGAGGAACATCATGACGACGGCATCATCGGAGCGGTCCGGCACCCAGGCGCGGACACTGGCGGACGAACTGCGCCGCCTCCGCGAGGAGAGCCCCATCGCCAATCCCGTCCTGGAGCTGGCGCGCGACGACCGCATCGAACTGGAGCACCTGCGAAGGCTGGTGGGCGTCGAGCTGCAGTGCCACCGCGCGGAGCTGGCGGCCTATGGGACGGTCATGGCCCGTTACCCGCACAGCCCCACGGCAGGGCTCTACCTGGCGGTCGGACGGCTGGTCTACGACGCGCACGCCAAGCTGCGGGAGTGCGCGGCGGCGCTGGACATCCCCGCGGAACGGATCGGCACATGGCCGCCGGGGCCGGCGGCGTACGCCTTCAGCGGCTGCATCTCCTGGCTGGCGCTGCACGGCGGGCAGGCCGACAACGCCCTCGCCCTGCACTGCGACATGACCGTGTACTTCCCCGACTGCGCCTCGCTGGTCGAGCTGCTGCGCGACAAGGGGACCAAGGCTCCGCAGGAGTTCTTCGACTACTACGAGGGCGGGCAGTCCGACGAGCTGGAGCAGCAGGCCCTGGACGTGGTCCAGTACGGCCTCGACCAGGGTGAGGACGCGGCCACGGCGCTGTCGCGCGCGCGCCTGCTCGAAGAGAACATCGGCCGGTTCTGGCAGGCGGCGGCGGCCCTGGACTAGCCGCGTTTCCCCCCAGAGGGCCTCGGTCAAGACGATCACTACCGCGAAGGGCGAAGATGTCCCACGACCATGTGCGAGCCTGGAACGACACCGCGCGCCCGTATCCGCGGGACGCGCTGCTGCCGGAGCTCTTCAAGGCACAGGTGCGGCGGACGCCCGACGCGCCGGCCGTGACGGGCGGCGGTGTCACCCTGACCTATCGGGAGCTCTCCGCCCGCGCCGACGCCCTCGCACGGGTCCTCCGCGATGACCACGGGGTGGACACCGGCGCCCGGGTGCCGCTTCTGCTGGAGCGGTCGCCGGAGGCGATCGTCGGCATCTGGGGCGTCCTGAAGGCCGGCGGCGCGTACGTTCCGCTGGAGCCCGACCAGCCCGACGCCCGCCTTCAGGACGTGCTCGACCGCCTGGACGCCCCGTGCCTGGTCACCCGGGACCGGTGGCGGAAGAGGCTGAACGCCCCGCGGGTCCTGGTCGCGGAGGAGCCGCTGCCGCCGGCGTCCGAGCCGCCGGCCCTCACCGGGGCCGCCACCGATCCGGCGTACGTGCTCTTCACCTCCGGCTCGACCGGGCGTCCCAAGGCCGTGGCGGTGCCGCACCGGGGGCCGGTCCGGCTCGTCGTCAACTCCGGCTACATCACCATCGGCCCGGACGATGTGTTCCTGGCGACCACCAGCCCGTCCTTCGACGTCTCCTGCTTCGAGATCTTCGGCGCGCACCTGCACGGCGCGCACCTGGTGCTGCCCGAACCGGAGGCGCTGCTGTCCCCGCCGGACCTGGCCGCGGAGATCGAGCGGCACCGCGCCGGGATCATGTGGCTCACCTCGGGCCTGTTCCACCAGCTGGGCTTCGCCGAGCCGGCCATGTTCCGGCCGCTGCGCCACCTCATCGTGGGCGGCGACGTGGTCAACCCCGACTGCGTCCGGGCCGTCCGGCGCGCGGGCCCGCCGGGGCGGCTGATGAGCGGGTACGGCCCCACCGAGAACGCGACCTTCTCCAGCGTCCACCACGTGACCGGGCTCCCGGACGACGCGCAGAGCGTGCCGATCGGACGGCCGATCGGCAACTCGACCTGCTACGTGCTCGATCCGGACCGCTCTCCCTGCGCGCCGGAGCAGGACGGCGAGCTGTACGTCGGCGGTGACGGCGTGGCGCTCGGCTACGTCGGGGACCCCGAACGCACCGCTGAGCGGTTCCTGCCCGATCCGTTCTCGGACCGCCCGGACGCGCGGATGTACCGGACCGGCGACCGGGCCCTGTGGCGCCGCGACGGCGTGCTGGAGTTCCTCGGGCGCATGGACCGGCAGGTGCAGATCCGCGGCTACCGCGTCGAGCCCGGCGAGATCGAGGCGGCCGCGATCGCCCACCCCGATGTGCAGGACGCGAAGGTGACCGTCGACGCCCCGGACTCCGGGGACAAGTCCCTGGGACTGTGGGCCGCGTCCGCCGAGCCGCGGGAGGGGAAGGGCCGCCGCGCCTTCGCGCGCAGGCTGCGCGACCACCTCCGGGGCCGCCTGCCCGGCTTCATGGTGCCCGCGCGGATCAGCGTGGTCGAACGGCTGCCGCTCGGACGCACGGGCAAGGTCGACCCCGAGGCCGTCAAGGAGCTGGCGGCGGAGTCCGCCGGCGCGGGTCCGGACGACCCCCCGCGCGGCGGCACCGAACAGGTCGTCGCCCGCGTCTGGGCGGACCTTCTCGACATCGGCGAGGTCCGGCGCACCGACGACTTCTTCGACCTCGGCGGCCAGTCGCTCCAGCTGGTGCGCGCCGTCAGCACCCTGCGGGAGCAGCTGGAACTGCACCAGGTGCCCGGGCGGGCGCTGGTGCGGCTCCTGCTGGACAACCCGGTCCTGCACGAGTACGCGGCCCGCCTCGACGAGGCGCGGCAGGGGAACACCGGCCCGCAGGAGTCCGCGGTCGACTTCCGGCGGGAGGCCGAGCTGGACGGGGGCCTGCGGTTCCGCGCGGCGGCGCCGTCCGCACCGCACCGCCCGGACGGCATCCTGCTCACCGGCGCGACCGGCTTCCTCGGCGTGTTCCTGCTCCGCCGGCTGCTCGACACCGCCGACGCGGAGATCGTCCTGCCCGTGCGGGCCGCGAGCGCCGAGGAAGGCCTGCGGCGGGTCAGCACGGCGCTGCGCCGCTACGGCCTGTCCACCTCGGGTGTGGCCGGACGGGTGCGCGCGGTGCCGGCGGACCTCGCCGAACCCGGCCTCGGCATCGCCGCCCCGGAGCGGCGCGACCTGGCCGCCGCCGTCGGCAGGATCGTGCACAACGGGGCGCACGTCAACTTCCTCTACCCCTACGGACGGCTGGCCGCCGTCAACGTCGGCAGCGTCCGCGAGCTGCTCGCCCTGGCCGCCGAGCACCCCCCGAAGGAGTTCCACTACATCTCCTCGGTCGCCGTGCTGGCCGGGCTCGGCGCGCAGGGCGTGGAGAGCGCCGCCGAGGACGCGCCGTTGGGCGACCCCGACCTGCTGGCGCAGGGCTACGCCGAGACCAAGTGGGTCGCCGAGACCCTCCTGCGCGCGGCGGCCGACCGCGGCCTGCCGGTCAGCGTCTACCGGCCGCACGAGATCACCGGAACCCGCGACCGCGGCCTGCAGAACACCGGCACGCTGATGAGCGCCCTCATCAAGGCGGTCGTCGAGACCGGCCTGGCGCCGGACGCGCCGATGCCGCTGAACTTCACCCCCGTCGACTACACCGCCGAGGTGCTGGCGCACCTGCTGTTCGGCGAGCCGCCGGAGGGCCGGGTGTACCACGTCGTCAACCCCGAGCCGGCGCCGTTGTCGCTGCTGGCCGAGCGCGCCGCCGCCCTCGGGTACGAGATGCGCGAGATGCCCTACGACGCGTGGGTGGCGGAGATGGCCCGCCGCGCCGCGCGGGATCCCGCCAGCCCGCTCGCCGCCTACCTCCCCCTCTTCACCGAGCGGTCGCCCCGGACCGGCCTGTCGGTCACCGAGTCGTACTTCTCCGGCAACATGCCGGAGCTGGAACGGGCGAACTTCGTCCGCGCCACCGACGGAGCCGGGTACCACTGCCCTCCGGTGGACGCCGGCCTGGTCGACCTGTACCTGCGCTCGTTCGCCGAGACCGGCTTCCTCGCACCGCCCGGGCGGCCGCCGGTGTGATCCGCAGGACGGGCTGGTCTCATCCGACCAGGAGGACCGTCCCGGTGCGGCCCCGCCGGGCGGCGTGCCGGAGGGCCGAGGCGAAGTCGGCCAGCCCGTACCGCGCCTCCACCGGGGCGGCGAGCTCGCCCGACCGCACCCCGTCCAGCACCGTCGCGGTGAGGTCGGCGCGGGCCCGCTCGCCGAGGCGGCCCAGGCGCTCGGGCAGCCAGAAGCCGCGGACGTCTATGGAGCGGAACACCAGGTCGTCCGGGTCGACGGTCAGGGGTTCGCCGGACATCATCCCGTAGACCAGGAGCCGCCCGCCGTCGGCCAGGCAGCGCACCGCGCCGCTGCCGGCCGCCCCTCCGACGGAGTCGAGGACGGCCGCGGCTCCGCGCCCCCCGGTGAGCCGCCGGACCCGCTCCGCGACGTGTCCGGGTGACCCGGCGACGACCTCGGCGCCGAGCGCGGCGAGGTCCTCCCGCCTGCCGGCGTCGCGGACGACACTGACGCAACGCACGCCGCGCGCTCTCATCAGGCGCGTCACCATGCGCGCCACCGCGGACGCGCCGCCGGTCTGGACCAGCCACTGCCCGGGCTCCAGCGCCAGTTCCCGGACAAGCAGGACCGCCGTGGCGGGGTTGACCGTCAACCGGCACCCGGCCTCGTCGCCGACGTCGTCCGGCAATGGAACCAGGTCCGTGCGGGGGACCACGACGTAGTCCTGCCAGGTGCCCGGCGCGTCCACGGCCACCCGCGTCCCGGGCGCCAGGGCGACGTCCGGCCCGCACTCGTCCACCACGCCGGCCCCCTCGAAGCCGACGCCGGAGGGCGGCTCCGGGCGGCGCCCGTACCGCCCCTCGACGAAGAGCAGGTCGGAGGGGTTGACGGGCCGCGCGGTGACCCGGACCCGGACGTGCCCGGGCGGCGGGACCGGGACGGGGACCTCGCGCAGGGACAGGACGTCGGCGGGGGAGCCGGGCCGGTCGAACCTGATCGCCCGCATGAGGCCGCCGGTGGCGGGCGCGGCCGGGGGGCCGCCGGGCGCGCTCATTCCGACAGCGCCGATCGCCAGAACCGGCTCAAGTTCTCTTCCATCAGCCTGCCGACACGCTGCGCCCGCACCGGGTCGTCACCGGCGTCCAGCCCTTTCTGCAGGAAGGCGAGGGCGGCGTCGCACAGGTCGCCGGGAAGACCGGAGGGGGAGTAGTAGTCCACCAGCTCGCCGGGGACGCGGAGGCTGGTCGCACGGAGGGCCTCGGCGACCCGCGAGCTGTCGGCGTAGTAGCGGTCCAGGTCGACATGGACCGCCGCGCCGATCGCGGCGCGGTCGGCGCGGAGGGCGACCCAGCTCAGGAAGGCGGGATAGGCGAGCGCCTCCGCGCCGGCCGGCACCTGCGCCAGGTGCTCGTCGTCCATCCCCATGGCCCGGGCGCACTCGATGACCTTGGGACGGGCCTGATGGGCCATCTCGCCCAGGGCCTGGAAGAGCTCGTCGGGATGGCGGAGCCCCATCAGGGCGTACGCGCTGATCTCCGCCGCGCTGGCATGCGACTCGACATGGATCAAGCGGCGCAGGTCCTCCTCCGTCACCCGGTCCTCGCGGAGCCGGGCCAGGAAGTCGTTGCGGACCGGAGGCCGGCCCTCGGCTCCGGAGATGTCGTCGAGCAGCGTCCGGGCGGTGGGGTGGTAGGGGGAGTGGTGCATCATGCTTCGCCTTCGTAGGAGTGGGCGGCGGCCTTCCACAGCAGCGCCATGTACTGGTCGCAGAGCCGGCCGGCGTCCAGGGCGGCGGCGGGGTCGTCGCCTTCCTCCAGACCGGTCCGCACGACCTGCAGCGCTTGGTCGTTCTGCCGTTGCGACGGGACGCCGGTGTAGTACTCGGCGAACTCGTCGGTCGGCTCGGGGCCGTTGCGGCGCAGAGCGTCGACCAGGGCCGCGGAGCCGCCGTAGTAGACGCCTTCGGGGTCAGAGTACAGAGCCAGCCCCGCAGCGGCGCGGCTGGCGTTCAGCCCGAGCCAGGACACGTACGAGCAGAAGCCGTGCGCGGTGATGTCGCGCCGCATCGCGGTCGGAGCGACGGCCCCGGCCCCGGCCCCGGCCCCGGGTCCGGTGCCGGTCCGCGCGCCGATGCTGCGGGCCACGTCGGCCAGCCGGGACCTGGCCTCCTGCACGACCCGGGCCACCTCGATGAGGAACCCGCTCACCGGCCCCTGCGGGAACCGCGCCAGCAGGCAGCCGTAGGCGGCCAGTTCGGCGCCGTGGTACATGTCCTCGATCAGCACGACGTTGCGCAGGTGGGCGACCGTGACGTGCCCGCCACGCGCCATCTCCAGCAGAGGGTTCTCCTCTGGGGAAGCGGCTCGCAGGCGCGCCAGTTCCGCAGCCAGTTCCCGAGCCAGTACCGCAGCCGGTTCCACCGCTGGAAGACGCTCGGCGTCCGATCGGTGCACGGCTCACTCCATTCGGGCGACAACGCTCATCGCCCTGGCTCTACCCCACCTGAGATATCGGTAGCTGGTACTTAGGTCCTGGGACAAAGGCTCCATTTCCGCACCCGCGCCGAAGGCCGCACCGGTGTCGAAGGCCGTGCCGCAGGAAGCCGTCCCGCAGGAAGCGGTCCACGCTCTCCGGCGGGACCGCGGGTGTCAGACCGCCTTCGTGGATTCGTCGCCCTGGGAGGAGGAGTCCAGGATCGAGCGCATGCGGCGCTGGAGGTCGGGCGACGGGGACAACCCGGCTTCCTGGGCCAGCGACAGCCGGAGGCGGTGGTACGCCTGCAGGGCGTCCCCGGCGCGCCCGGCCCGTGCCAGGGCGACCATGAGCTGCGCGCACAGGCGCTCCTCCAGCGGATGGTCGAGCACCAGCTGCTCCAGCCTGGGAATGATCTCCAGATGCCGCCCGAGGGCGAGCGCGAGCTCGACCAGGCCGGTGAGCACCATGAGGCGCTCCCGGTCCAGCCGGTGCACCTCGGCGTCCCTGATCGGGCCGGAGGGCACGTCCTGGAGAGCGGGGCCGCGCCAGAGCGCCAGCGCCGAGCGGTACAGGGCGACCGCCTCTTCGGGGCGGGTGGTCTTGAGCGCGTTCGCCTGGGTGTAGCGCTGGCGGAACTGCCAGAGGTCCACCGAGCGCTGCGGCACCTCCAGGAGGTAGCCGGGGTAGCGCGTTCGCAGGGACACGGGCGCCTGGGTGTGCGCCTGCCATGCGGCGAGGCTCGCGCGTATGCGGGAGATGTGGGCCTGAAGCGCGTTCTCCGCTCCCGGCGGGGGATCGTCCCGCCATACCTCCAGCACCAGGTCCGCGAGGGAGACCACCGCGTTGGCGCGGATGACCAGCGCGGCCAAGATGCTCCGCCGCTTCGGCCCGTTGATCTCCAGGATCGAATTCTTGCAGCGGATATCCAGCGGGCCCAGCAGCCTTATATTCATTGCCGCGCGTTTCTTTTCGGTGAACGCGAGTCTTCTGGTCCAGGTGAATGCCGACGGCGACCGCCGTCGCTGCGATCCGCCGACGGTCCAGACAATCCTATGAAATTGATATGCCCATGTCAACGACATGTCTTGATCACTGCGGAACGACGACCGGAGGGGGAGTTGAATCTATTTTTCGAAGATCCGCCCGAACTCGGCGTGCGTTTTCCCTGTCGCCGAAAAGGATTCAGCGAACTGCGTCAGTTGATTGTCAGAGAGCTGTCAGCCGGGTGTCAGGACGAGGGGCAGACTCATGGTGCGCACCGCGCGGAGGCCCTGCTGCCGGGCATCGCCAGGCGCGGCCCCGGACGCCGGCACACGACAGGAGACGGCCATGTCGCACTCTTCCTCCCCCTCCCCGCACTCCCCGGTCATCCCGACGATCGACATCGCCGGCGGGCGCGCCGTGCAGCCCGCCGGCATCGCCGGGCTCGACGACCCCGGCGACCCGCTCGGGATCATCCGCAGCTACCGCGCGCAGGGCGCCACCCGCGTCTTCCTCGACGTTCAGGACGCGTGGGCCGACAGCGCCGCGAGCCTGTCGGTCATCCGGCAGGCCCGCGACACCGGGCTCTCCCTGTGGGTCACGGTGGCCAACGGCATCGTGCCGTCGGACAAGGAGCTCGAGTCGCTCTTCGAACTCGGGGCCGACGCGGTGGGCCTCAGCACGACCTCGGTCGAACGGCCCTCGACGCTGCACACGGCCGCCCAGCGGTTCGGGACCGAGCGCGTCCTCGGCGTCATGAACGTGCAGGGCTCGGGGGACGGCCGGTGGAACGTCGTCATCCAGGGGGACGAGCAGGAGACCCCGCTGGACGCCGTCACCTGGGCGCAGATGCTCACCGACCTCGGGGCCGGCCACATCCTGCCCAACAGCCTCGACCGGGAGGGGACCGGCGCCGGATACGACCTGGACCTGGTGAGCGCGATGGCGGCGGCCGTCCACGTACCGGTGATCGCGTCAGGGGGCTGCGGCACCCTGGAGCACCTCCGCGAGGGCCTGGCGGGCGGCGCGGCCTACGTCCTCACCCAGAAGATGCTCCACGACGGCAGCCACACCGTGGCCGAGGCCAACTCCTACGTCCAGGCCGGCCACTCGGGATCCTGAGCCGACGGGAGCCGATCATGGAGGACGGGAGCGCGGCGGCCGCCCGGCGGCGTCCCGCCGCACCCGGCGTCCGGGCTCTTGAGCCGGATGCCCGGGCACGGCCGCACGGCCCCGCGACCGAAAGATCATGCTGCGGGCGGCACGAGCAGGCGGTGGCCCGGATCGGCGCGGCGATCGCGGACGCCCGGGAGACGCTGCTCCGGCAGGCCGACCTCATCCGGTCGCTGGAGGCCGCGCAGGCCGGGATCGTCGCGAGCTGCGTCCCGGAGGAGGACGCCGCCGGCGTGCCGGCGGCCGCCGCGGCGTGGGGGATCGCCTCCGCGCAGCGGCTGACCGGCCGCGAGCACCAGGTCCTGGTGCTCCTGGGTGCGGGGATCACCAACCGCGGCATCGCCCGCCATCTGGACATCTCCGACAGGACGGTCCGGAACCACGTCCATGCCATCTTCGGCAAGCTCGGCGTGCACAGCCGGACCGAGGCCGCGCTCGTGGCCGTGCGGAACGGCCTCCTGCGCCCGTGACGGCGCACCGCCGGTGGGCCGTCACCGGCCCGGCGGCGCGGCGTGGCTCATCCGGGGAGGCGGTGGACCCGGCCCTGCTTCATCACGAAGCCGACCTCGCCGAGCACCTCCATGTCGGCGAGGGGATCGCCGGGGACGGCGACCAGGTCGGCGACGGCTCCCTCGCGGACCCGCCCGAGGTCGGCGCGGCCCAGCAGGTCGGCGGCGACCGAGGTGGCCGCCCGCAACGCCCGCGCCGGGGTGACGCCCCAGCGCGCCATGGTGGGGAACTCCCGCCAGTTGTCGGCGTGGTCGAACATCCCGGCGTCGGTGCCGAACGCCAGCGTGAGGTCGCTGCGGCCGATGCGGCGCAGGCCCGCGCGCAGCGCGTCGGCGTTGCCGGCGACCAGCTCCCGGGCGCCGGGTGGTTTCCCTTCCCAGAAGGCGTCGTCGTCGAGGCGCTCCAGGTGCAGGTGGCCCACGTAGAAGGTGGGCACGAGCGGCCGGCCGCTCTTCGCGATCAGACCGAGGACGTCGTCGGAGCACAGCTGGGCGTGTTCGATCGTGGTCACCCCCGCGTGCAGGGCGCGGCGCACGCCCTCGTCGGTGAAGGCGTGCGCGGCGGTGGGCAGGCCGCGGTCGCGGGCCGCGCGGACGAGCGCGGCCATCTCGCGCTCGCTGTATCCGACGTGGTCGGGGCGGTCGAGCCTGTTGATCATTCCGCCGGTGGCGGCGAACTTGATCCAGTCGGCGCCGTCACGGGCCTGCGTCCGCACGGTCCGCTCGATCTCCTCGACGCCGTCGGCGAGCGCGCCGCTCTCGCAGGCGAAGCCGGGGGAGGTGCCGTCGCCGTGGCCGCCGCGGGAGGAGATGATGCGCGGGGCGACGAACAGCCGGGGCCCTTGGAGGTGCCCGGCCGCCACCGCGTCCCGCACCGCCACCATGGCATGGCCCGGGCTCTGGGCGCCGAGGTCGCGGACGGTGGTGAAGCCGTGGTCGAGCAGCGTCCGCAGGACGGGCACCGCCGCCAGCGCCTCGTGCGCGGCCGACTGCGCCTTCGCCAGGTGCACGTGGCAGTCGATGAGACCGGGCAGCAGCACCGCGTCCCCGAG
>NZ_JBFAOF010000022.1:0-24831 GCF_040675125.1 Spirillospora sp. NPDC049652
GCCCCGCGCGGCGCCTCCGGCCCGACCGCCTGGCGCGACACGTCCACCAGGCGCGCGATCGCGGCGCCCCGGTCGAACGGAGGCGGCCCGACGGCCTGGCCGGTGCTGGTGGCCCGCGGCGTTCACACCGGCATATCGCCGCTGCTCATGCCGCGTCCGGTGGCCGAGGCCGAGCAGATCGGACACGCGATGGAGGCCGTCCAGGGCGGTTCCCCGGACGGCACGACCCGCGTCGCGCGGATCTCCTGGCTCGCCGGCGACTGGACCCTGCTGTCCCGGACGTCCCCGGCCCTCGACCGACGCGGCCGCCAGGTCCGCGACCGCGGATCAAGACCGGTGTTGCTGTCCGAGGGCCTGCTGGTGTCCGGCGTCACCGACCCCTGCACCCTCGCCCCGGACGCCCAGGCCATGCTGACCGCCGCGACGAGACGCGCGTACCTGTCGTTCCTCCACGACGAACGCCGCTACCCCGCGCCCGCCCCGTCCGAGCCGTTCAGCCTGCACGCAACGCGCTTCGACCACGAAACGGCCCCCGCCGAGCCGGGCACCCCGTGGTTCCGCCCATCCCGCTGGTTCCGCCCGTCCACCCAGCCCTGCCCAGACCCCACCCCGATCCTTCTACTAACCCTGCAAGACACCCCCTGACGATCCGAGCAGGCCACCCCTGGCGCGGTCCGCTGCTCAAGAAACCGCTCTTCTCCGACCTCGAAGCCGAGTGCGGGTGGGGCTCGGCATCGTGGACGTCCTCGCGCGCAAACCGAACTGCTCGCGCGGGGTGTCGGGCCCATCCACCGCTGCGAGGGATGGAACATGGCCGTCCTGTCCATCCGTCCGGAGATCACCCTCTGGGCGAGAGCCGGCGGTCTGCTCCTCACGACGCCTCGCACCGGCACCGTCCGCTACCGGCTGGAGGACGCCGCCGAACTGGTCGAGGTCATCGTCCAGTGCAACGAGGACCTCAACGCCCGATGACGCCCACAATTCAGGCGAGCACGCCCATCCGGCCAGCGTGACGAATAATGTGCGGAGCGTGAGAAGCTTCAACATCGCGGGTCCGTGCCGTCCCGACCGGCACTACATGCTGCCGCCGGAGCCGCGTCTCCCCGAGGCCCGCGAGTTGATCGAGGACCGCCTGTACTTCACCGTTCGTGCGCCCCGTCAGACGGGGAAGACCACGACGCTCGCCACTCTCGCCCGCGCGCTGACCGCCGAGGGCCGGTACATGGCCGTCCACTTCTCCTGCGAGGAGGCCGCAGTCGCCGGGGACGACTATGCGGCCGCCGAGCGACTGGTGCTGACGGCGATTCGCGAGGCGTGCGTCGGATTGGAGGTCCCGCCTGACTGCCTACCGCCCGAGAATTGGCCTGACGGGGGACCCGGCTCGCATCTTGAAGAGGCGCTGGCCGCCTGGGCACGGCGTTCGCCTCGGCCGCTCGTTCTGTTCTTCGACGAGATCGACGGCTTGACCGGTCTGAGTCTGGTCAGTGTTCTGAGCCAGCTCCGCACCGGCTACACGGTGAGCCCTGATGCGTTCCCGTATTCGGTGGCGCTCTGTGGGCTGCGGGACATCCGCCACTGGAACATCAAGGCCGCGTCGTTTCGGCTCGGCGATTTCAGTTTCAGTGAGGTCGCTGCGCTTTACGGTCAGCACAGCGAGGAGACCGGGCAGAAGTTCGAGGACGCGGCCGTCCAGCGGGCCTTCGAGGCCAGCCAGGGGCAGCCGTGGCTGGTGAACGCGCTGGCCCGGCACATTACGCGTCACATGCGGGTTCCGCTGTCCGAGCCGATCACCGACGCGCACATGGACGAGGCGGTCGAGCGGCTCATCCTTGAGCGCGCCACCCATCTGGACTCGCTGGTCGAGCGGCTCTACGAGCCTCGGGTGCATCGGGTGATCGAGCCGATCCTGGCCGGGACGCGCCTCCCCCTGGACGACCGGTACAACGACGACCTCTCGTTCGTCCGCGATCTCGGACTGGTGTCCCGGGGACGGCCGGTGCAGATCGCCAACCCCATCTACCAGGAAGTCATCGTCCGGGTGCTTTCGCAGGCGGTGGAAACGACGATCGACGCCGACCCGCGCGCTTTCCTCCTCCCGGACGGGCGTCTCGACATCCCCCGCCTCCTCACGGAGTTCGTCGCCTTCTGGAAGGCCAACGGGGAGATCCTCGACAAGCGCGAGACCTACCACGAGTTCGCCTGCCAGCTGGTCTTCATGGCCTTCCTCCAGCGCGTGGTGAACGGCGGCGGATTCATCGACCGCGAGTACGCCGTCGGACGCGATCGCGTGGACATCGCCGTCCGCAAGCCGTACACGGACGAAGACGGATGCCGGGCCGTCCAGTTCTCCGCCTTCGAACTGAAGGTGCGGACGGACAAGTCCGGTGACCAGGTCGCCAAGGGGCTCGTCCAGCTCGACGGCTACCTCGACAGCCTCGGCCTCGACACGGGAACGCTCATCGTCTTCGACCGACGCGGCAACGCCCCGTCCATCGCCGACCGCACCACGATCGACCAGGCCACGTCTCCCTCAGGACGTCCCGTCACCCTCATCCGCGCCTGACGGCCACTCCGCTTTCACGCTGTGCAGACCTGGCCGCACACGGTGACTTTCCGCACGTGCGCCTCGTCGACCCATGCGGCTCCGCCCGCTCACCTTCCCGCCGGCGCCCCTCGCCGGGTGTTGTCCGAGGTGGCGGGGGCGGGGGTGTGTCGTCACCTGGGGTGGTTGTCGGGTGACGGGCGAATGGGCGGGGTAGGGAATCTCGTAAGCAGGGTCTTGCGTTCTTGGGTGTGATGTCTGCCACGATGGGATGAGCGGCATTCGTCCCCTTTTACCCGGGGGATGAAGGCCACTGAGGTCGGTCGGTTCGCGGCGATCCCGGGGGCCGGCCCCGAACGAGGAGTGTCATCAATGACGATCGACTCCGTGCGCGGCGCGCCTGGCACCGGCGAGCTCGCCGACTCCGAACTCGTGCAGCTGCTCACCCCCGAGGGCGAGCGTGTCGACCATCCCGACTACCCGCTGGAGATCACGGCCGAGCAGGTGCGGGGGCTCTACCGCGACCTGGTCACCGTCCGGCGGATCGACCTGGAGGCCGTGGCGCTCACCCGCCAGGGGGAGCTCGGCATCTGGGCGTCGCTGCTCGGCCAGGAGGCCGCGCAGATCGGGTCCGGGCGGGCGCTCACCGACAACGACATGGTGTTCCCCACCTACCGCGAGCACGCCGTCGCGTACTGCCGGAACGTGCCGCCGCTCAACCTGCTGGGCCTGTTCCGGGGCGTCAACCACGGCGGTTGGGACCCCAAGGAGCACGGCTTCCACCTCTACACCATCGTGATCGGGTCGCAGACGCTGCACGCGACCGGGTACGCGATGGGCATCCAGCGGGACGGCGTGCTGGGCAGCGACAAGGCCGGCGCGACCATCGCCTACTTCGGCGACGGCGCGACCTCCCAGGGCGACGTGAACGAGTCGTTCGTGTTCGCCAGCGTGTTCAACGCGCCGATCGTCTTCTTCTGCCAGAACAACCAGTGGGCGATCTCCGAGCCGCTGGAGAAGCAGTCCCGCATCCCGCTGTACAAGCGGGCGCAGGGCTTCGGCTTCCCGGGCGTCCGGGTGGACGGCAACGACGTGTTCGCCTGTCTGGCCGTCACGCAGAAGTCCCTCGCGCACGCGCGCGACGGCCAGGGCCCGACGCTGATCGAGGCCTACACGTACCGGATGGGCGCCCACACCACCACGGACGACCCGACCCGCTACCGCCTGAAGGCCGAAGAGGAGGCCTGGAAGGCCAAGGACCCGATCGAGCGCGTCAAGAAGTACCTGGTCAAGCAGGGCGAGGCGGACCAGGCGTTCTTCGACGACGTGGAGGCCGAGGCCAAGCGGATGGCGACCGAGCTGCGCAAGGCGTGCCTGGCGCTGCCCGACCCGCAGCCGCTGGCGATCTTCGACCACGTGTACGCCGATCCGCACCCGATGATCACCGAGGAGCAGGAGCAGTTCGCCGCCTACCTGGCGTCGTTCGAGGACGAGGGGACGGCCCGATGACCGCCGAGACCATCAGCCTGGCCAAGGGCATCAACGAGGGCCTGCGCAAGGCCATGGAGAACGACCCCAAGGTCGTCGTCATGGGCGAGGACGTGGGCAAGCTCGGTGGCGTCTTCCGGGTTACCGACGGCCTGCAGAAGGACTTCGGCGAGGAGCGGGTGATCGACACGCCGCTCGCCGAGTCCGGCATCGTCGGCACCGCGATCGGCCTGGCGCTGCGCGGCTACCGGCCCGTGGTCGAGATCCAGTTCGACGGGTTCGTGTTCCCCGCCGCCGACCAGATCATCACGCAGCTGTCGAAGATGCACCTGCGGTCGCTGGGCGCGACGCAGGTGCCGGTCGTGATCCGGATCCCGTGTGGCGGCGGCATCGGCGCGGTCGAGCACCACTCGGAGTCGCCCGAGGTGTACTTCACCCACACCGCCGGGCTGCGCGTGGTGTCCTGCTCGAACCCGGTCGACGCGTTCACCATGATCCAGCAGTCGGTCTCCTCCCCCGACCCGGTGATCTTCTTCGAGCCCAAGCGGCGGTACTGGGAGAAGGCCGCGGTGGACCTGGAGTCCGCCGCGTCCGACTGGGCACCGCTGCACGAGGCGCGCGTGGTCGCGCCCGGCGAGCACGTGACCGTCCTCGCCTGGGGCCCCTCGGTGAAGACCTGCGTGGAGGCCGCCTCGGCGGCGGCCGAGGACGGCCGCTCCCTGGAGATCATCGACCTGCGCTCCCTGAACCCCCTGGACATCGACACGATCACCGACTCGGTGAACCGGACCGGGCGCTGCGTGGTCGTCCACGAGGCCCCGGTGTTCAGCGGGTTCGGCGCGGAGCTGGCCGCCCGGATCACCGAGCGCTGCTTCTACCGGCTGGAGGCGCCGGTGCTGCGCGTCGGCGGGATGTCCACCCCGTACCCGCCGTCCCGGCTGGAGGACCACTACCTGCCCGACCTCGACCGCGTCCTCGACGCCGTCGACCGGACCTTCGGCTGGTGACGCGGATGAGCGAGCGCAAGCAGTTCAAGCTGCCCGACGTGGGCGAGGGCCTGACCGAGGCCGAGATCGTCAAGTGGCACGTGAAGATCGGCGACCAGGTCGAGGTCAACCAGACCATCGTCGAGATCGAGACGGCCAAGGCGGTCGTCGAGCTCCCGTGCCCGTTCGAGGGGACGGTCGGGGAGCTGCTGGTGGAGGAGGGCGCGACGGTCGACGTCGGCGTCCCCATCATCTCCGTGGACGTCGAGGCGGAGGGCTCCCCCGGGCCCGCGCCCTCCGGCGGTTCCGCGACGGCCGCCCCGGCGCAGGCACCGGCGCCGGAAGCGGTGGCGCACGAAGAGGTGCCGCAGGCGGACGAGCCGGGCGTCGTCCAGCCCGAGCAGCCCAAGCGGCAGCCCGTCCTGGTCGGCTACGGCGTGAAGCCGGGCGCGACCAAGCGCCGTCCGCGCAAGCAGGCTCCTCCGCCACCGCCATCACCGGCCCCCTCTCCGTCCGTCGCCGCACCGGCCGCCCCCCAGGCGGCGGCCCGTCCCGCACCTACGGTAGGCGGCGGGGGCGCGGCGTCCAGAAGTTACCCACAGGTTGTGGACAACGGGTTGCCGCTGGCCAAGCCGCCGGTCCGGAAGATGGCCAAGGACCTCGGCGTCGACCTCACCACGATCACCGGGACGGGCCCGCGCGGGTCGATCACCCGCGAGGACGTCCAGCAGGCGCTGGCGGCGCCCGCCGAGGCCCCGGCAGCCGCCTCCGGCGTCCGGGCGGGCGCCCCCGCCGGAGTGCGGGAGGAGCGGATCCCGGTGCGCGGCGTGCGGAAGGCCACCGCGAACGCGATGGTCGCCTCGGCGTTCACCGCGCCGCACGTCACCGAGTTCGTGCAGGTGGACGTGACCCGGACGGTCGAGACCGTGCGCCGCCTGCGCGAGCTGCCCGAGTTCGCGGACGTGAAGATCTCTCCGCTCCTGCTCGTCGCCAAGGCGCTGCTCACGGCCGTGGCGCGCTACCCGATGGTGAACTCCACCTGGGTGGACGCCCCCGGGAACGGCACGGGCGGCGGCGGCGCGGAGATCGTCGTCAAGCACTACGTGAACCTGGGGATCGCGGCGGCGACCGAGCGCGGGCTGATCGTCCCGAACGTGAAGGACGCGCACACGCTCTCGCTGCCCGAGCTGGCCCGGGCGCTCGCGGACCTGACCGCCACGGTCCGCGCGGGCAAGGCCACCCCGGCCGACCTCACCGGCGGGACGATCAGCATCACCAACGTGGGCGTGTTCGGCGTGGACACCGGGACGCCGATCCTCACTCCCGGCGAGTCCGCGATCCTCTGCATCGGGCAGATCCGCGACATGCCGTGGGTGCACGAGGGCGAGCTGGCCATCCGCAAGGTGACGACGCTGGCGCTGTCGTTCGACCACCGCGTCATCGACGGCGAGCTCGGCTCCAAGGTGCTCAGGGACGTCGGCGCGATGCTGGAGGACCCGATCCACCTCATCGCCTGGTCGTAACCGGCGGAACCGCGACACGACGGCCGGGCCGGGGCATCGCCCCCGCCCGGCCGTCACGTCGCGTCGGCACGCGGTCAGAAGCGGCGGAGGGTGAAGGCGTCGCTGGCCGAACCCCCGAACAGGATGTCCAGGCGTCCGCTCAGTACGTAGGCGCGCCCGCCCGGCGTGACGGTCACCGCAGTCGGCCCCGGGTCGGACCACGGCGACACCGCGCGACTGACCTCGGCACTCCGCCCGAAGGAGTCGGTGGCATAGAACGTCCCGTCGGGCGCGACGGCCATGTCGTTGCCGAAGTGCTCGCCGCCGTCCCCGGCGACCTTGGCGAGATCGACGTACCGGACGCGGCGTCCCGTGCGCAGGTCGTAGACGCCGACCCCGGCGATGTGCTTCGCGGTCGCCGGAGTCGTCTTCACTCCAACGCCCGGGTCGGCGTTGGCGACCAGCAGGCGTCCGCGCGGCACGTCCACCTTGATTCCGGAGCGCCTCGTGCGCGTGCGGGGGAGGCACCCGGCGACATCCCGGCAGAGGATCGGAACGTCGCCTGGATGACGTTCACGTCGCCAGAGCTCAGAAAGATGACCCGGGACTGGGAAACGCACGCGCGCCTCGCCGCGCCGTCACGCGGCAGCGAAGGCCCCGCGGACGCGCCCTACGGCGGCGGCGGGCGGTCGTTCTTGTAGAGGCGGTCGCGGTCGGACGGGTCGCCTCGGCGCGACTGCAGACCGGTCATCATCAGCAGTTGGAGGGCGAAGGTGATGCCGCCGACGATGATGAGGATCACGCCCACGATGTGGATGTCCACCGGGTTCCGCATCGCGTTCGGCTGGATCGCGAACTTGAGGATCAGCCCGAGGGTGAGGGTGAAGACGCTGACGCCGAGCCCCATGGGTGACCTCCACCATGCGATCTGCCGTTGTCGTCCTGCCGTATCCGTTCCCTCAGGGCAGCAGACGTACTCGGGACGGTGATGGACACATCCCCTCCAATCAACCAGCGGACGCGGACACCCGGACACGCGGACGGCCCCCGCCATCAGGTGATGGCGGGGGCCGTCGCTTCCAGTTCCGCGGGAGGGCGGAGCGGGTCTACCGGTACCGGATCAGAACGCCTCTTCGGCGAGCTCCATGATGTCGAGGTTGGTGGTCTCGGTGGCGACGCGGTCGGCGGCGATCCGCGGCAGGACGGTCTGCGCGAAGAACTGCGCGGCCGCGACCTTGCCGGTGTAGAAGGACTTGTCGGCCTCCGACAGGCCCTCGCCGCCGAGCTTGGCGAGGGCGACCTCGGCCTGGCGCAGGAGCAGCCAGGAGATGACGACGTCGCCGGCGGCCAGCAGCAGCCGGGACGAGCTGAGGCCGATCTTGTAGAGCTCCTTCGGGTTCTCCATGGAGGAGATGGCCCACCCGATCATCGGGTTGAGGATGCCCTGCAGGTCGCCCAGCGCCCGCAGCAGCGCGGCGCGCTCGTTCTTCAGCCGGCCGTTGCCCGCCTCGGACTCGGCGAACGCCTTGATCTCGTCCGCCAGGACCTTCAGCGTGGCGCCCTGGTCGCGCAGGATCTTGCGGAAGAAGAAGTCCTGGCCCTGGATCGCGGTGGTGCCCTCGTAGAGGGTGTCGATCTTGGAGTCCCGGATGTACTGCTCGATCGGGTACTCCTGCAGGAAGCCCGACCCGCCGAGGGTCTGCAGCGACTCGGCACCGAGCAGGGCGTAGGCGCGCTCGGAGCCGAAGCCCTTGACGATCGGCAGCAGCAGGTCGTTGATCTTCTCGGCCAGCTCGTTGCGCTCGCCCGCGTGCTCGGCGACCTGGACGGCGTCCTGGTAGGTCGCGGTGAGCAGGACCAGCGCGCGCATGCCCTCGGCGTACGCCTTCTGCGTGAGCAGCGAGCGGCGGACGTCCGGGTGGTGGGTGATGGTGACGCGCGGCGCGGTCTTGTCGGTCATCTGGGTGAGGTCGGCGCCCTGCACGCGCTCCTTGGCGTACTCGAGCGCGTTCAGGTACCCGGTGGACAGCGTCGCGATGGCCTTGGTGCCGACCATCATGCGGGCGTTCTCGATGACGAGGAACATCTGCTTGATGCCCTCGTGCACGTCGCCGACCAGGGTGCCGACGGCCGGGTGCTTCTCGCCGAAGGTGAGCTCGCAGGTCGTGGAGACCTTCAGGCCCATCTTCTTCTCGACGTTGGTGACGTAGGCGCCGTTGCGCTCGCCGAGCTCACCGGTCTCCAGGTCCACGTGGTACTTGGGCACGAGGAACATCGACAGGCCCTTGGTGCCGGGGCCGGCGCCCTCGGGGCGGGCCAGCACCAGGTGGAAGATGTTCTCGGCCATGTCGTGCTCGGCCGAGGTGATGAAGCGCTTGACGCCCTCGATGTGCCAGGTGCCGTCGGGCTGCTGGACCGCCTTGGTGCGGCCGGCGCCCACGTCCGAGCCGGCGTCCGGCTCGGTGAGGACCATGGTGGCGCCCCAGCCGCGCTCGATCGCCATCTCGGCGAACCTCTTCTGCTCGGGGGTGCCGATCTCCCAGAGCAGCCGGGCGAAGGACGGGCCGCAGCCGAACATGTGGACGGCGGGGTTGGCGCCCAGCACCATCTCGGCCACCGACCAGCAGACCGAACGCGGGGCGTTGGTGCCGCCGAGCGCCTCGGGCAGCTCCAGGCGCCACCACTCGGCGTCCATCCAGGTCTTGTAGGACTTCTTGAACGACTCCGGCATCGTCACCGTGCTGGTGGCCGGGTCGAACGTCGGCGGGTTGCGGTCGGCGTCGGTGAACGACGCCGCGAGCGGGCCCTCGGCGAGGCGGTTCACCTCGTCCAGCACGCTCCGGACGGTGTCCTCGTCCAGGTCGGCGTACGGGCCGCTGCCGAGCAGGTCCTGGCGGTCGAACACCTCGAAGAGGTTGAACTCCAGGTCCCGGAGGTTGCTCTTGTAGTGCCCCATCGAACACTCCGTGGGTTTCGGCGGCGGCCGAGGGCCCCGCGTTACGTACTGGTCAGTAACTCCACATCATGCTACCCGCTGGTAACCACGCGCAACCCGGAGTCGGACGGCCTTTTCGCGGTGGATCGCGGCCGAGTGGCCCAGCTCACAGATCACAGCGGCCCGCGCGTCCGGAAGAGGCCAAGGGCCGCACCCGGCCCGCACCCGGCCCGCGCCCGGTCCCCGCCGCCGGCAGGCTGCGCGTCCCACCAGGAACAGCCCCGCGGTCCCGTCCGTTGAACCAGGCGAGGGCCCCTAGACGCCCTCCCGGACGAGGAGCGCGCCGTACCCGGCAGGCAAAGACGACGCGTCGCGAACGCTGTCGTTTACGTCCGGGAGTCTCATCATGGCTTGGGTCCTCATCGTCGTCGCGGGTCTGCTCGAAGTCGCCATGGCGTCCTGCCTGAAGCTCAGCAAGGGCTTCAGCCAGCTGTGGCCGTCCGCCGGGTTCCTCTTCTTCGCCGTCGCGAGCTTCGGCCTGCTCAGCCTCGCCCTGCGGTCGCTCGACGTCGGGACCGCCTACGCGGTCTGGACGGGCATCGGCGCGGTCGGCACCGCCGCGGTCGGCATCGTGGCGATGGGCGACAGCGCGTCCCCGCTCCGCATCGGCGCGCTCGCGTTCATCGTCATCGGCATCATCGGCCTGAACCTGGCCGGTTCGAACGCCCACTGACCAGCAGAAACGAGCTGTTGCGCCGGTAAGGAAAGGGTCGAGCGGGAACCGCGGGGCGGGCTCGGACGTCATACTCCTCGCGATGAGCGAACCCCCCGGGCTCACGCCCGCCGAACGGCGCGTGTGGCACGCCTTCCCGACCGGCGCCGAGACCGTCTTCGGGGACGAGCGGCCCTCCGGACCCGATCCCGACCGCACCGTCCGCGCCCAGATCATCAACCAGCTGCTGCTCGGCGGCGGTGAGACACGCGACGGGTTCGTCGCCGCCGTCCGGATCCGCGGGGCGTACGTGATCGGGCAGATCGAGCTGTCCGGCGGGGTCGTCCGGCACGAGCTGCGGCTCACCTTCTGCCGCCTGGTCGAGCCGCCCTTCGTCACCAACTGCCGCACCAGCACGCTCCGGTTCACCGACTGCCTGCTGCCCGGCCTCGACGCGGGCGGCCTGCACGCCGACGGGACGGTCAGCCTGTCCCGGTCGGTGGTCGAGGGCGAGGTCCGGCTGCCGCGCGCCCAGCTGCTCGGCGGGTTCCGGCTGAACAACACCGTGATCACCGAGTCCGACCCGGACCGGTGGGCGATGTTCAGCGGCGGGATGACCGTCGAGAACGGGTTCTTCGCCCGGCACGCGACCCTCACCGGCGGCGTCCGGCTGGTCGGGGCGCGGATGAACGGCGGGCTGTTCATGGAGGGCTCGACCCTCAGCAACCCCGGCCGCATCGCGCTGGACGGCGAGAACATGGTCGTGCAGGACGCCGCCGAACTCTCCCGCGGCTTCCACGCCGAGGGGACGGTCCGCCTCCGCAACGCGCGGATCAACGGGACGCTCTCGTTCGACTCGGCCGTCCTGGACTCGACCGACCCGGGACGGCTGGCGCTGCACGGCAGCCACATGACCGCCGACGAGGTGCTCATGAACCTCGCCGAGCCGATCAAGGGCAGGCTGTCGCTGTCGTACTCGCGGATCGACGTCCTGATGGACCGGCCGCGGATCTGGCCCGAGGAGATCTACCTCGACGGCCTCGTCTACCAGACCCTGCGCGGCCCGGCCACGCCGAAGGACCGGCTGAGCTGGGTGTCCCGCGACCCGCAGTTCCACCTGCAGCCGTACGAGCAGCTCGCGTCCTGGTACCACGGCATCGGCCACGACGACGTGGCGCGCAAGGTGCAGCTCGCGAAGCTCCGGGCGCGGCGGCGCAGGCTCGGGCCGGTGGCGCGCGCCTGGAACGTCGTCCTCGACTGGACGGTCGGGTTCGGGTACCGGCCGTGGCTGGCGTTCGCGTGGTCCGCCGCGCTCGTCGCGGTCGGCACCGGCGTGTTCTCGGCCGTCCATCCGCGTCCGGTCAAGGACGACGTCGAGCTGCCGCACTTCCACGCGCTCGTCTACAGCCTCGACCTGCTCATCCCGCTGGACTCGTTCGGCCTGCAGAGCTCCTACGACGCGGCCGGCTGGACGCGCTGGGTGGCGTACACGCTGATCACGGCGGGCTGGGTCCTCGCGACCGCCCTGATCGCGGGCGTGACCCGGGTCCTGCGCCCCGAATAACCCGAACGTCCGCCGCCGGACCGGTCAGACTGGGCGGGGACATCGCGGACGGGCCGGACTGACGGCCGGACCGTCACCGCAGGCTCCCCGGCGCCGGGCGTGCGCCGGAGGGCTTCGGGGAGGATGTCGCGGATGGATCGGCGCGCGGCGCGCCGCGGCGCACGACGGCCGCGGGCCGGCGGCGGTCCTGTCGAGTGGGACGCGAGGGGAGAACCATGGGCACCTATCTGATCACCGGCGCGACCGGGGGCATCGGCGGCGCGACCGCTGAGTTGCTGCGCGACCGGGGACACGAGCTGATCCTGACCGGCCGGTCGCCGGAGCGGCTGGCGGCCGCGCAGGCACGGCTGTCCGGCGGCGCGCACGCGCGGACGCAGGAGTTCCGCCAGGTCAGCGCCGACCGCGCGGGCGGCGCGGCGGACGGCCGGGCGGGAGGCGGCGCGGGCACCGCGACCGACGCCCGCGTGACGACGCTGCCGCTCGACCTTGCCGCGCCGCGCCGGCTCGAAGCCGCGCTGGCCGCCGCCGGGCTGCCGGA
This sequence comes from Spirillospora sp. NPDC049652, assembly GCF_040675125.1. Taxonomy (NCBI): domain Bacteria; kingdom Bacillati; phylum Actinomycetota; class Actinomycetes; order Streptosporangiales; family Thermomonosporaceae; genus Spirillospora; species Spirillospora sp. NPDC049652. The sequence continues at coordinate 12,268 of NZ_JBFAOF010000022.1, forward strand.
CCGGCTGGACGGCCTGGTCTACTCGGCCGGTGTCGCCCACCTGGACAGGGTCGCCGACACCGAGACCGAGGAGTGGATCGAGCACCTGTCGGTGAACCTGGTGTCGGCGGCGGAGCTGACCCGCCTGCTGCTGCCCGCGCTGCGCGCCGCGCGGGGCCACATCGTCTATGTGAACTCGACGGCCGGACTGCGCGCGAACCCCGGCTGGAGCGCGTACGCGGCGAGCAAGTGGGGGCTGCGGGCGCTCGCCGACTCGGTCCGCGCCGAGGAGCCGGACATCCGGGTGACCTCGTTCTTCCCCGGCCGGACGGCGACGGAGATGCAGCGCCGCGTCCGCACGCAGGAGGGCGGGACGTACGACCCGTCCGACTTCGCCTCGCCGGAGTCGATGGCCCGCTCGGTCGTCGCCGCGCTGGAGACCCCCCGCGACGCCGAGATCACCGAGCTGGTCGTCCGGCCCAAGCGCTGACCGCTCGCCGGGGCGGGGCCCCGCGCGTGCGATGCGGAGACGCCGGCCGCCGCGTCCGAGCCGCTGAGGCGGGCGAGGGCGCGGCCCGGCGGTCGCCGCCGAGCCGGCCGGGCGGGCTCAGGAGCGGCGCAGCATCCAGGCTCCGAGGACGCCGCCGATGAGCCCGAACAGGTGGCCCTGCCAGGAGATGGACGGGTCGCTCGGCAGGACGCCGACGAGCATCGTGCCGTAGACGGCGACGACCGCGACGGCGATGACGATGTCGAGCACGCGGCGCTCGAACAGGCCGCGTCCGATCAGGTAGCCGAAGAAGCCGAAGATCAGGATGCTGGAGCCGAGGGTCAGCGCGGAGCTGGTGAACCAGACGCCGAGGCCGCCCACGATGATGATGACCAGGGACGCGGCGAGGAACCGGCCGATGCCGCGCACGGCGGCGAGGAAGCCGAGGATCAGGAACGGCACCGTGTTGGCCATCAGGTGCCCGAAGCCGACGTGCAGGAACGGCGCGGAGAAGATGTCGGGCAGGTCGCCGACGTCGTGCGGGTGGATGCCGTACTGGTCGAGGCGTCCGTTCGCCGCGTAGTCGACGCCCTCCAGCACCCACATGCCCGCCGTGACGAGCAGGATGAGGGCCGCCGCCCCCAGCACCCTCGTGCCCTGCGTGGCCAGGCCCTCGTTGCGGCTCTCCCGTTGGACCGGGGAGTAGCTCATGGTTCCCACCCCGTCGCCGTGCTCGTCTGTCGCCGTCCTGTCAACGATCGTCCCCCGCCCCGACGTTCCCGTCCAGGGGACGACGATGCGGGGGACGCGGCGATGTGGCGGATATCGCGTACCGGCGCTCCGCGCGGAAGCCACCCTGGGGAGCGCCGTGCGGAAGTCACCCTGGGGAGCGCCGTGCGGAAGGTCACGCCATGGGGAAGGTCACGCCGGTCCGGCGTGGGTCAGGCGGCGGCCTCGGTGATGTCGCCGCGGACGGTGATCACGGGCAGGTGGTGCCGGACGGGCGCGTCGGCGCGGCGGCGCAGGAGGCGCCGCTCCTCGGGGGTCGTCCCGCCCCAGATGCCGTCGGGTTCGCCGACGCGCAGCGCCCACCGGAGGCAGTCGGCGACGACGGGGCAGTTGCTGCAGATGGCCTTGGCCTGGCGCTCCTGCTCGCGCAGGTCGGGGGCCGCGTACCCGATGGGGAAGAACAGGTCGGGATCGGCGCCACGGCAGATGGCGTGGTCGCTCCAGTGCTCTTCTGCGGCGTTGGGGTTCGGCATGAGCGTTTGCTCCCTGCGACGGCCCGGCAGGTCACGCCGGGCGGTTCGGGATGGGGTGGTTGTCCACCCAACGTAGTACTACGAGCGGTAGTACTACAAGTCGCGGTGGCGGGTGGCGTGGAACGGCCGGATAACCTGTGCGCGTGCGCCCGGTTCAAGATGTGACTTTCCGTGAAGCCACCCGTGTTGACCTGCCCTGGATCGTCCGGCTGCTGGCCAACGACCCGATCGCCGCGGGCCGCGAGTCGCTCGGGGGCGACGGCCAGGCCGAGGCCGCGGCCGAGTCCGCGGGCGGGGCCGTGGGCGGGGCGGCGGGCGCCGGTGTGCCCGCGGCCTACTACACCGCCTTCGAGGCGATCGAGAAGGATCCCAACAACTCGGTCATCGTCGCCGAACTCGGCGGCGAGATCGCCGGGTGCCTCCAGCTCACCTACATTCCGGGCCTCACCTACACCGGCGGCGAGCGCGCCCAGATCGAGGGCGTCCGGGTGGCCGCCGAGCAGCGCGGGCGGGGCATCGGGCAGCTGATGGTCGGGTGGGCGATCGAGCAGGCCAAGGCGCGCGGCTGCCGGCTCGTCCAGCTGACCACGGACCGGCAGCGCCCCGAGTCCATCCGCTTTTACCAAAAAATCGGCTTTCGTCCGTCCCATATGGGGATGAAGTACCACCTGGACGTGTCCGAAACCTCGGAGCCCGGCTGAGTTTCGCGGGCCTCCGGATCCGCGTGCGACAGCTCGGGACGTTCACCACGAAATACTGACTCGACGGACAGTGGAGGCCCCGGAGGCCCGGCGTGACCGAGAGCCATCTGGAGATCGAGCGGAAGTACGACGCCGCCGCCGACTTCGCCCTGCCCGACCTTTCCCGCCTGCCCGGCGTCCCGCACCTCCGGGAGGCCGCGCCCCTCCGGCTGCACGCCGCCTACTTCGACACCGCCGACCTGCGTCTCGCCGCGCGCGGCATCACCCTGCGCCGGCGGCGCGGCGGCGGGGACGCGGGCTGGCACCTCAAGCTGCCCGCGCCGTCCGGCCGGCTGGAGATCCGGGAGCCGCTCGGCGGCACCCAGGCCGTCCCGGGGACGCTCGCCTCGCTCGTCGTCGCCCACACGCGCGGCGAACCCCTGCGCCAGGTCGCGGCCCTCGACACCCACCGCCGCGTCACCGTCCTGCTGGACGAGGAGGGCGTGCCGCTCGCCGAGGTCGCCGACGACGCCGTCACCGGAACCGTTCTCGGCACCGACTCTGAGAAGCGGTGGCGGGAGATCGAGGTCGAGCTCGTGAACGGCCCGCCGGAGCTCCTGGACGCTGTGGATAACCGGCTTCGGGAAGCCGGAGCGCACGAGTCGTCCGCACCGTCCAAGCTCGCCCGCCTGCTCGGCGATCGGGTCGGGCGGCCGGAGGAGACGGCGGAGAAGGACGTTGGCGCGACAGGGCAGAGCGCGGGCGAGGTCGTCATCGCACGCCTGTCCGCGCAGGTGGACGCCCTGTTGCGGCACGATCCGGCGGCCCGGCGCGGCGCGGACGACGCGGTCCACAAGATGCGGGTCGCGGCGCGCCGCTCGCGGGCCGTCCTGCGCGCGTACGCGCCGCTCTTCGACCGGCGGAGCGTCCGGCCGGTCATGGAGGAGCTGCGCTGGCTGGGCCGGGTGCTCGGCGAGGTCCGGGACCTGGAGGTTCTCCGGGAACGTCTCGCGGCGCGCGTGCAGGCGGTCGCCGCCCCCTCCGGCCCCCGCCCGTCCACCGCCTTGCCGCGATACGGTCCCGGCGCCTTCGTCCATGTCGATGACCCTCCGCCCGCCGCGTCCGAGCGGCCGGCGGCCTCGCCGTCCTGGCTGGACGAGTTGGGCCAGGAGGAGCAGCGGGCGTACCGGCGCTTGAACGTCACCTTGTGCGAGCCCCGGTACCTCGCGCTGCTCGACGCGCTCGAAGCTCTGGTCGCCGAGCCGCCGTTCACCGGCCGCGCCCGGCGGCCCGCCGCCGAGGAGATGCCCGCGCTGCTCGACCGGGCGCGGCGGCGGCTCGTCCGGAAGCACGACGTGCTGGACGCCGATCCCGGCCCCGAGGACGTCACGACGGCCCGGCACGACGTGCGGAAGGCGGCCAAGCGCGTCCGGTACGCGGCCGAGACCGCCGCGCCCGTCCTCGGCGCGGACGCCGAGCGGACCGCGCATGCCGCCAAGGCCGTGCAGAACGCGCTCGGCGAGCACATGGACGCGCTGATGACGATGCGCCGGATCGAGGAGATCGCCGCCCGCGTCCGCGATCCGGCCGAGGCGTTCGCGCTGGGCCGGGTCCACGGGCTGGAGCAGCGGGCGGCCGACGCGTCCCTCGCCCGTTTCGCCGCCGCGTGGAAAGCCGTCTGACCTGGTGCGTCCCGGACGCCGTCAACGGATGTCGTGGCGTTCCAAGCCTGCCAGGGAGTCGTCGGTGAGATGCGCGACCCAGAACCCGCCCTTGGGCAGGGACGCGTCCTGCGGCGCGTCCTCCCCGAAGCGCCGGCACAGGCCGGTGACCAGCTCGCCGACGATCTCGCCGTGCGTGCAGACGATGAGCGGGCCGTCCGCCCGGGACAGCTCCAGCAGCCGGTCCAGGGCGCGGTCGGGCGCGGTGTCCCCGACGGTGACGGACGCGTCGGTGGTCACGTCGGCGCGCGTCCGCCGCGCGTACGGCAGGACGGTCGCGACGCAGCGCGCGGTCGCCGAACTCACGACCCGCGCGGGCCCGAACACAGGCAGCAGGTCGGCGAGCGCCATGGCCTCGGCGCGTCCGCGCTGGTCGAGAGGGCGCAGGACGTCCGGTTCGTGCCAGTGGCTTTTCTCGCCCGCCGACCCGTGCCGGACGACGACCAGCGGACGGGTGCGGAGCGGGCCGGTCGTGAACGCGTGCAGGACGTCCTGGTCGGAGCGGTAGCTGAGGCGGCGCGCGGCCTCGTCCACCGGGAGCCATTCGACGGCGTCCACCTCGTCGTTCGCGACGAACGCGGGCCCGCCGGACGCCACCGGCGTCGCCGCCCACCAGTCGACCTGCTTCGGACGGCCCTGCACGGCGTAGTCGGCGGACGGCAGGCGGCGGCCGAGCACCGCGACGATCCCGGTCTCCTCGAAGATCTCCCGGACGGCCGCGCGCAGCGTGTGCTCGCCCCGCTCGACATGCCCCTTGGGGAACGTCCAGTCGTCGTGCCGGGGACGGTGGATGACCGCGAGCTCGGGCGCGCCGTCCTCCCGTGCGCGCCACAGCAGCCCGCCCGCGGCGCGCACGGTGTCCGGCCCAGGCGCGGGCCCGGACGCGTGGGCGGCCCCGGAAGCGTCAGCGGGCCCGGACGCGTGGGCGGGCTCAGCCATCGACCGTCCTCCAGCGGTGCGTGCGGACGAGGTGGGTCTGGATGTCCAGCAGCTTCTCGCCGGGCGCGGCGGCGCGGCGGGCCCAGTCGCCGTCCGCGTCCAGCCACCAGGAGGCGGTGTCGTCGGCCATCGCCAGGTCCATCAGTCCGGTGAGCAGGTCGCGGTGCCCGGGGTCGGAGACGCGGACGAGCGTCTCCACGCGCCGGTCGAGGTTGCGGTGCATGAGGTCGGCGCTGCCGATCCACACCTCGGGCTCGCCGCCGTTCTCGAACACGTACACGCGGGAGTGCTCCAGGAACCGGCCGAGGACGCTGCGCACCCGGATCGTCTCCGACAGGTCCGGCACGCCGGGGCGCAGCGCGCAGATCCCGCGCACCCACACGTCCACCGGGACGCCCGCGCGGGACGCCTCGTACAGCGCGTCGATCACGACCTCGTCCACCAGCGAGTTGCACTTGATCCGGATCCGCGCGGGCCGGCCCGCCCGGTGCGCCTCGGCCTCCCGCTCGATCCGCTCGACCAGCCCGGGACGCAGCGTGCGGGGCGCGGCCAGCAGCCGCCGGTAGCCGTCGTTGCGGGAGTAGCCGGTCAGGTGGTTGAACAGCGCCGACACGTCCTCCCCGACGGCCGGGTCGCAGGTCAGCAGCCCGAAGTCCTCGTACAGCCGGGCGGTCTTGGAGTGGTAGTTGCCGGTGCCGATGTGGCAGTAGCGGCGCAGCACCCCGTCGGCGTCCTGCCGGACGATCAGGGCGAGCTTGCAGTGCGTCTTCAGCCCGACGAACCCGTACACGACGTGGCAGCCCGCCTGCTCCAGCTTGCGCGCCCAGGCGATGTTCGCGCGCTCGTCGAACCGGGCCTTCAGCTCGACCACGACGACGACCTGCTTGCCCGCCTCGGCCGCGTCGATCAGCGCGTCCACGATCGGGGAGTCGCCGGACGTCCGGTACAGCGTCTGCTTGATCGCCAGGACGCGCGGGTCGGTCGCGGCGTCCTCGATCAGCCGCTGGACGGTCGTGGTGAACGAGTCGTACGGGTGGTGCACCAGGACGTCGCGCTCGCGGATCGCGCCGAAGATCCCCTCGTCCTGCGCGATCGCCTCCTTGGACGGCACGAACGGCGGGTAGCGCAGCTCCGGCCGGTCCAGGTCGGCGATCGCGGACATCCCGGCGAGGTCGAGCGGGCCGGGCACGCGGTAGATCTGGTCCTCGTCGATGGCCAGCTCGGTGGTGAGCAGCTCCAGCACCGCCGGGGAGATCGACTCCTCGACCTCCAGCCGGACGACCGGGCCGAACCGGCGGCGCAGCAGCTCGCGCTCCAGCGCCTGCAGCAGCCCCTCGCTGATGTCGTCGTCGATCTCCAGGTCCTGGTTGCGGGTGACGCGGAACGCGTGGTGCTCCAGGATCTCCATGCCGGTGAACAGCTGCCCGAGGTACGCGGCGATCACGTCCTCCAGCGGGGTGAACCGGTCCGGGGACGCCTCGATGAAGCGCGGCAGGACGGGCGGGACCTTGACCCGCGCGAACATCGACTTCCCGGTCTCGGGGTCGCGGACGATCACCGCGAGGTTCAGCGACAGGCCGGAGATGTAGGGGAAGGGGTGCGCCGAGTCGACGACGAGCGGGGTGAGGACGGGGTAGATCCGGTCCCGGAACAGCCGCCGCATGCGCTCCTGCTCGGTGTCGGCGAGCTCGTCCCAGCGCAGGATCTCGACGCCCTCCTTGACGAGCGCGGGCCGCAGGTCGTCGCGGAAGCAGGCGGCGTGCCGCAGCATCAGCTCGTGCGCGACCTCGGAGGTGCGCTCCAGCACCTCGCGGGGGCGGCGGCCGGACGCCGACTTGACCGCGAGGCCGGTGGCCATCCGCCGGGTCAGCCCGGCGACCCGGACCATGAAGAACTCGTCCAGGTTGGAGGCGAAGATCGCCAGGAACCGGACCCGCTCCAGCAGCGGCATCTCCGGGTCCTCGGCCAGCTCCAGGACCCGCTGGTTGAACCGCAGCCAGCTCTCCTCCCGGTCCAGGTAGCGCTCGTCGGGCAGCGCCTCCGGCTCGGCGGACTGGGGGAAATGTCCTGGATTGACGGTCATGCGGCACATGCTCCCCGGTCAAGGTGAACGGTGGTGAAACTGCAGCGTGCGGTCCCCGTTTGCGGCTCTTGTGGTGGTTACTACCGATCATGCCCCCGGAATACCGTGATCACTCGGGACGCCCGCACCCGCGCCGAGCGGCATTCCGGCCTCCCTTGGGCGGCGTTCCGGCCGCTCCCAAAGGGGCTTTCCCGCCGCTTCCCGGTGGATCACCCGCGCGCCGTTCGTGGCCTCTCCTGGACTTCGCCGCATGTGAACCGGCGTGTGCAAAGGCACGTCCACAGGAAGAGGGCAGGACGGCGCCGCAGCACGGCGGCGGGGAGTAACGACCTGTCCACAGAGAGAGATTGGGACGGGATCCGCCCGTGGGTACAACCAGAGACGTGGCCTCCCAGGAACACCTCAGCGTCCCGCCCGCCGTCGGCGGCCTTCCCTCCGCGGCGACCGTCCCGTGGCCGCGCTGCCGCGCGGTCTTCGGCTGCTCCGGACGCCTCGTCGAACCGTTCGGCGGCTGCCCCGCGCACCTGCGCCCGGGCGAGCGGGCCCTGTTCGTCGGACGGCTGCGGCCCGCCGCCGACCTGGACCTGCGCGGCGTGACCGTCCCCGCCGACCTGCTGGCGGAGGTGCTGGACGCGCTGACCGGCCCGGACGGGCGCCCGCACCTCGGCCGCACCCGGCTCGACGGCGCGGTGCTGCCCTCGGCCGCGGCCCTGCGCGGCGCGTGCTTCGAGGGCGACAGCTCCTTCGACGGCGCGGCGTTCGTCGGCGGCGCGTCCTTCTACGACGCCCGGTTCTTCGGGCACGTGTCGTTCCGGGGCGCGCGGTTCGGCGGCAACGCCTCCTTCCACCAGGCCCGCTTCCACCGGCACGCCGCGTTCACCGAGACCGTGTTCGCCGGGGACGCCCTGTTCGGCGAGGCGTCCTGGCTGGCCGACGCCGACTTCACCCGCGCGGTGTTCATCGGCGCGGCCGCGTTCGACCGCGCCCGGTTCGGCCGCGACGCGGGGATGCAGGCGGCCTGCTTCGGCGGCGCGCTGTCCTGCCGCCGCGTCCGGGTCGCCCGGCACGCCCGGTTCGACCGCGCCCGGTTCCGGCGCGGTCTCTGGCTCGGCCCGCTCGCCGCCGGGGAACGGCTCGTCCTCACCGACGTGTCCGCGCACGGCGGCGTCCAGGTGCAGGCGAGTGCGGGCCGGATCGAGGCGGACGGGCTGACCGTCCGCGGCGACGCCGACCTGCGCGTCCGCGGCGGCGACCTCGACCTCACCGGCACCGTCTGCTTCGGCCGGCTGCGCGTCCGGGCCCAGCAGCGGCCGTTCTGCGGGCTGCCCGAGAAGGCGCCGCCAGGGACCGTGCTGCCTGGGAACGGGCTGCCTGGGAACGGGCTGCCTGGGAACGGGCTACCCGGGACCACGCTGTCCGGGACCACGCTGTCCGGGAACGCGCTGTCCGGGAACGCGGGGGCCGTGCCCGCCGTCCGGGTGCTGTCGGTGAGCGGGGTCAGCGCCCCGCGCGTCGACCTGACCGACGTCGACCTCAGCCGCTGCCGTTTCCTCGGGCTCGCGCACCTCGACGCCCTGCACATCCGGGGCCGCTGCGCGTTCGCCACCGCCCCTGGCCACCGTCCCCTCGCCCGGCACGCCCGGCGGCGCGCCGTCCTCAGCGAGGACGCGGACGGCGCGAACGCGGTCCGGCTGGCCGTCCTGTACCGGCAGCTGGCCCGCGCGACCGCCGACGCCGAGGGCGGCCCCGCCCGCGACTTCCGCTACCGCGCGCTGGAACTGCGCCGCCGCAGCGACCCCGACCAGTGGCGCCGCTGGTCCCTCCACCTGCTCTGGATCACCTGCGGCTACGGGCTCCGCGTCGGCCGGACGGTCGCCTGGGCCACCGTCCTCACCGCACTCGTCCTGGGCGGGGCCACCGTCGCGGGCCGGAGCCACCGGCACGCCGCCGCCCACCCGCGAGGCACCCACCACCATCCCGGATCCGTCCGGCCGGCCCCGTCCGGCGGCTCCACTTCGCACTCCCCGCCCCGGAGGACCCGGAACACCGCCGCCCTAAGGACGGGCCAAGGGACATCGAGAACGGCCACTCGCCGCCTCTGAATCACCGCCAGGGGAAGCTTCGTCTTACCTCTCGGAGGCGACGCCTTAACCGCCCGGCAGCCTCGGACACGTGCCGTTCACGGGGCCGAGCGCGTCAAATGTCAGACCCCTGGGTAATGATGCGGAACATGAGCAGGGAAACCCACCAAGGGTTGCGGTGCCCGCACTGCGAAACGCCCCTCAGTCTCGTCACCGCGCCCACTCACGCCCCCTCGCACACCGAGCCGGGCGCATTCCCCACACCCGCTTCCCCGTCCACTCCCGCACCCACTCCCCCACCCGCTGGAACGGCCGCCCCCGCGCCCGCTCCGAACGTGATCGGTATCGTCCAGCCCATTCGGGTGCGCGACGAAACACCGCCGCCGGTCGCGGAAGTCCTCGCCGTTTACGCGGGACGTTCCAAAGACCCGATCACCAACGCCCGGGGAATGGCACGCGTCCGGGAAAGCCTCGAACGCGGCCGCTCCGCCGCCGCCCAACGCCGCCTCGCCCAACGCACCGCTCGCCGCACGGCCCGCTCCGCCTAGAAATGCCTTCGCGGTAAAGGCCGGGACGCCCCCGAAGCGGCAGGTGTGGAGGGCGCGTTCACCCGTGCCGAGCGTGCGGCGAGTGTGCCCGAGTGCGGCCTGAGCGCGCAGGGGACGAGCGCCGAGCGCGTCAGGGCGCCGGGGCCAGGCGCGGCTCGTGCATGGGACAGGCGCCGCGCGGGGTGACGCGCGGCGCTCGTCCATTGCCGTTCGGCTTGGGCCGATGCCGTTCGGCTCGGGCCGATCAGCGGAGGGCTACTCGTGGCGGCTGTCCGGGAGCTGTCCGGAGACGAACGGCAGGCGCGGAACCGAGGCCGTCCATCCGGCGCCGACGTGCACGGTCGAGTTCAGCACCGAGCCCGCCGGGAAGCCCGGGTAGAACCTGCTCGGCTTGACCAGGACCGTCTGGGTGGCGAGGGCGCGCCCCATCGACGGGTCGACGATCAGGCGGGTCTGCATGTCGACCGAGGCGTTCCCGCCCGGCCGGACCAGCCCGACGGCCACACCGCGCTGCCCCCCGTCCGCGGTGACCTTTCCGAGCGAGGCGACCCCCGGAATGCCCGCGAGCATCCGGAACGCCGCCGCCCGCACCTTGGGGCCCACGGGCTGGTCGGCGACCAGCCGGAGCCCGATGTCGAACAGCCACGCGTCGAGGTCCGGCTTCGCGGCCTCGCCGCCCCGGACCGCCTCGGCCTCCGCCTTCTTGCCCGGCCCCGCGTACCAGCGCAGCAGCTCCGCCTTGAGCGCCTTCGGGTCGGCCGGAAGCGCCCGGATCTGCTTCACCGTGATGACCCTGCCGAGCCATTCGCCATGGGTCTTCATCGGTCCCCGGGTCGCGGTGGCCTTGCCGGGCTTCGGCGACAGCTTGGCCGCCTTGAACTTCCCGTTCGGGAAGTAGTACTTGATCGTCCAGTTCGTCGGGGAACCGGCCTTCCGCCACAGCGCCTTGTCGGCGTCCGTGGCGGGGTGCGCCCCGAGCTTCTGGGTTCGGGACGCCACGAGACCGGTCGGCGAGGTCGGCGTCCAGTTCTCCGTGCGCTCCTCGTCGACCACGCTGTAGGCGGACGCGCCGGCCCCCGCACGCGTGTACTGGCGGAACACCTCCGTCACGTGCCAGTACGCGCCGGAGGAGGCCGCGTCGGTCTGCCGGTCGGCGGACTCGGCGGCGGTCAGCAGGACCGTCCTGCCGTCCAGCGTCCGCGATCCGTCACGGTTCTTCGCGGCCGGAGTCCCGCCGTCTCCGCCGATCGGGACGAGCACCGCGGCCGCCACCGCCGCGGCGGCGACACCGGCCAGCCCGAGCCCCCACACCGGGCGGACGCGTCGCCGCGCGGGCGCCGTCACGGTCGTCGTGCCGTGCGCGCCGTGCCGGGCCCGCGCCAGCTCCCGCTCGCGGGTCCCGGCGTCGACCAGGGCGTTCGGGTCGAGGTCGTCCGGACGTGCGTTCATCAGCATCTCCATCGCGTCACGCTTCATGTCTTCGCCTCCTCGCGCGTCAGGCCGCATGGCCGACCCGCTTCACTCCCTGTTCATGGCCCGGCTCCGGCGCACCGGCGGCGCCCGTCACGCGGGCGGTGTCACGTCCACCCGGACCGTTCGCCCCACCGCGGCCCTTCGCCGCACCGACGCCGTTTCGCGCCCTGCCGGTGGATGGGGCACCGGGGCCGCCGGGCGCGCGGCGTCCGGCTGCGGTGGACGCCGAGTGCCCGTGCTCGTCCTGCTCGACCGCCTGCTGGAGGCGGCGGCGGGCCCGGTGCAGCCGGACCCGGAAGGTCGCCTTCGAGCAGCCGAGGACCCGGGACGCGTCGCGGGGCGTGAGCCCCTGCCACGCGGTGAGGATGAGAATCTCCCGGTCGTCCTCCGACAGCGCCGCGAGCGCGCGCAGCACTCCCATCCGCTCGGCGACCTGCTCGGCGACGTCCCCGGCCGGGCCGGGCGCGTGCTGCCACTGCTCCTCGGCCAGCGCCTCGCGCCGGACCTCCGCGCGGTGCCCCTCGCGCAGCACGTTCCGCGCCACACCGAGCAGCCACGGCAGCGCGGGTTCCGGAACGTCCCGGATGCGCCGCCACGCGATCGCGAAGGTCTCGCTCACCACCTCGTCGGCGATCTGCCGCCCGGCACGCGCGGTGGCGTACGCCCACACGCGCTGCCGGCAGGCGTCGTAGATCGCGGTGAACCGCGTCTCATCGGCCGTCACCTGCTTCTCCATCCGTCCCGGTGTGTTCCGTCATCAGGAAGTGGTGCGGGAGAGGCAAGTGTTACCGGTGCGATCACCGACTTTCCGGGCCCCCTTCCGCCGGACGCCCCGGGCGGAGGCCGCGCGGCGCGGGCGTGGAGGGGCGGGAGCGCGCTGGCTGGAGGGGGTGGAACGGTGTGGCCGGAGAGGGACGCGGCCTCGGCGGGCGAACCCGGCCACTTACTCCCTTTAGCCCCAATTCCGTTTATAGGCGGGAATTGATCGGCGCCCCTAGATCACCCGAGCAGCCATTTCCATGTTCCCAATACGACCCCCCTTCCAAACCGCTAGCATCCCGCGAGTCGGCGATCGTCAAAGCCTTTCCCCCTTCCTCATCCGCTCGGGAAAGGCTCTTCTTGGAGGGCGTCCATGAACACACGTGCCGTCCGGTCCGGGGCGCTGCCGCTGGCGGCGGCGCTGCTGCTCGGCGGATGCGGCGGGCACGGGGCCGGGGACGCCGCGGGCGCGGCGGGACGGCCGGGGCCCCGCGGAGCGTGGCGAAGGTCGTCGCCTCCGGCGCGCCCGCCCCCTGCCCCGGCCGTCCC